>NZ_LAVM01000068.1:0-31750 GCF_001083815.1 Nocardiopsis sp. SBT366
GGCCCTCCTCACCTCCCCCACAGGCAGACCATCCCGGGACCGTGTCCGCGTCGTCGGCCCCGTGGTCGACACCCGTCCCACGGCGGCCTGCATCCGTCCACGACACGGACACGGACGGAGCCCGGCACCCACCAGGGTGCCGGGCTCCGCTGTCCGCCGCCCCGCCCACCGGGGCGGACGGGGCCTCCCGCTAGAGGCGGGCGGGGGCGACCCGGCCGTTGGCGCCGATCGGAGCGTTCTCCCACGGGAAGTGGGTGGCACCGAAGGCGGGCTTGAGGTCGAACAGCCAGGCGGCCTTCTCGTCGTACTTGGCGAAGAAGGGCTGGCCGACCAGCTCCGGGTCGCGCGCCTGGATGAAGTGCAGGACGAAGACCTTCTCTCCCAAGATCTCCGTCACGCCGTCCACGCACACCTTGCCCGGGGTCGCCGACATCGACGGGCCGCGCACGGTCCGGGCCAGTCCGGAGACCTTCTGGTAGGCACCCCGGAAGATGTCGTAGGCCTCCGCCAGCGGCACCGCGAAGTAGTCCTGCGGGCCGGTGTCACGCTCGACGAACATGTAGTAGGGCACCATGCCGTGACGCAGGTGCGTCCGCCACATGTCCTCCCACGTGGCCGAGTCGTCGTTGATCGTGCGGATCAGCGGCGCCTGGGTGCGGATGATCGCCCCGGTGGCGCGGATGCGCCGCACGGCCTCCTGCACGAGCTCGGACTTCATCTCGTTCGGGTGCGAGAAGTGGGCCATGAACGCGAGGTTCTTGCCCGAGGCCACGACCTTCTCGAACAGGCGGAGCGTGTCGTCCGCGTCCGGGTCGGTGGTGAAGCGCTGCGGCCAGTAGGCCAGCGCCTTGGTCCCGATCCGGATCGCCTCGAGGTGCTCGATCTCCAGCAGCGGCTCGATGTAGCGGGAGATGACCCCCTCACCCATGATCATCGGGTCGCCACCGGTGAACAGGACGCTGGTGACCTCGGGGTGGTTGCGCACGTAGTCGACCATCTGGTCGATCTCGCCGGACGCGAACTTGAGGTCGGCGTCACCGACGAACTGCGCCCAGCGGAAGCAGTAGGTGCAGTACGCGTGGCAGGTCTGGCCCTGCTTCGGGAAGAAGAGGACCGTTTCCTTGTACTTGTGCTGGATGCCCGGGATGGGCTCCTCGTTGCCCGTGGTGGGCACGTTGAGGTCCATCTGCCCGGCCGGGTGCGGGTTCAGCTTGGCGCGGACCCCGTTGGCGGCCTCGTTGAGCTCCTTGCGGCCCGCCCCGGCACTGATGAGGTCGGCGATCCGCGAGACGTCGTCCGCGGGGAGCATGTCGGCCTGCGGGAAGACCAGGCGGTAGATCGGATCGTCGGGAGCGGCGTCCCAGTCGATCAGCTCGTCGATGACGTAGCTGTTGACCCGGAACGGCAGCACATGGGCGACCGCCTTGACCGCGAGCTGCTCGTCAGCCGCGAGACCGGCTCTCGCCGTGAGCTCGTCAAGGTGTTTCGTCGTGTAGGCACGAAACCGACGTCCGGCGGACGGGGACTGTGCCACGTCTGGCGTTACGCTCACGCCTCTCCTCTCCTGCGGTTGGACAGGGGCCCGCCCGCGTGGAGCAGGGCAGCCCTGACCCGGTGGCTCCGGCATACGGGTGCCGGGCGACCACCTGGGGATGAAAAATCAGTTATCGGCTGTGACCAGAGTGTTTTCAGCGACTCAGCCAGCGAGCGGATATACCCCGTCTAGGGGCTTTGTACCCGCTCTGCGTAATATCCAGCCCTGACCTGGACATACAGGAAGTATCCTCGCACGGGTACACGAAGGTGCCGTCCGCAGTCAGCGGGAGGGCGACCCGATAGCGTGTCACCACATCACCCCGCGCGGCCCCCAAGGGGCGTGTTCATCCGTGCCGTGGGCCCGCGCCCAACCGCGCGAACCACACGCCACTCCCGTCCGTCAGCACCAACCGACCGTGTGAGGAAGCTGTGACTGGCACACCCGACGCGGACGCACCGGTACCGCGCACGTCACCGCCCATCATCGCGGTGGACGCCATGGGCGGCGACAACGCCCCCCGGGAGATCGTACGCGGCGCCGTCATGGCCTTCCGCGAGCTGGGCCTGCGGGTCCTGCTCGTGGGGCGTCGCACCGAGATCGCCGCCCAGCTCGCCGAGGAGGGCGCCCTGCGCCACATCCCGGTGGTGCACGCCGAGGACAACATCGCCATGGATGAGGGAGCCCTGGCCAGCTGGCGTCGGCCCCGCTCCAGCGCGGCGGTGGCCTGTCGCCTGATCCGCCGGGGCGACGCGGACGCGCTGGTCTCGGCGGGCTCGACCGGCGGGATAGTGGCCACCTCCACCGTGCGGCTGCGCACCCAGCCCGGGGTGCTGCGCCCGGCTCTGGCGGTGACCCTGCCGACCGGCCCGGTGCCGACGATCCTGGTGGACGCCGGGGCCAACGCGGACGCCAAACCGGAGATGCTGGTCCAGTTCGCGCACCTGGGGTGCGCCTACGCCCAGACCGCCTTCGGAGTGGAACGCCCCCGTGTGGGCGTGCTCAACATCGGTTCGGAGCCCGGCAAGGGCAACAGACTGATCCGCAGGGCAAGCGAACTGCTGGCGGCCCCGGAGAACTCCGAGTCCATGGACTTCCGGGGCAACATCGAGGGCCACGACCTGCTGCGGGGAAGGGTCGACGTGGTGGTGACCGACGGCCACACCGGGAACGTGGCGCTCAAGACCATCGAGGGGACCGCCGCGTTCACGATGAACGCCCTCAAGGAGGCGCTCACCTCGTCCACCCTGGCCCGGACCGGGGCCCTGCTCCAGCGCGGCGCCCTGCGCCGCGTGCGGGAGCGGTTCGACAGCGAGACCTACGGCGGCGCCGCCCTGCTGGGCCTGAACGGCACCGTGGTCATCGCGCACGGCGACAGCCACCCCGAGGGCGTCGCGCAGGCCTGTCGGCTCGCCCACGACCTCGCGGGCGGCCGGATAGGCGACCAGATCCGCCGCCGGGTGCCCCTGCGCTCCCCGCACTGGCTCCACCGCCGTTCCGAGGAGCGCTGAGCCGGACCCGGGCCGCTCTCCCCCCGGCTCAGCCCTCGGAGCCGCCGAAGGCCCGCACGTAGGCCTCCTGTTCGGGGGTCTCCACCGCATGCGGCGAGTAGTGCTCGCGCACGTAGGCCACGGCCTCGGACGCGGGCACCCCGTCCAGCACAGCCAGGCAGGAGAGCGCGGTCCCGGTCCGGCCCCGCCCGCCCAGGCAGGCCAGCTCCACCCGCTCCCGGTCCGCGCGTTCCAGGGCCTCACGGAGCGCGGCCAGGGCGTCCGCGTCGTCGGCGGGCAGGCCGAAGTCCGGCCAGTGCACCCAGCGACCGGACCAGGTGAAGGTCGGCGGTTCGTGGTCCAGCAGGTACAGCCCGAACACGGGCACGGGGCCCTGCGGCAACGGGTAGCCCAGGCCGCGGCCCCGGACCACGCGACCGGACGGGAGCCTCAACACACCGGGGGCTTCGGGGTTCCACGGTTGGTTCATGGAGGGAGGGTATCCGGCCGCTCCCCGGCGAATCGGCGCCCCGGGGGTCCGTTTGAAACCTGTCGGGAGGGGCAGAGGCGGTCGGTAGTCTTAGGGGCATGGTCGACCCGCAGGAAGTACTCTCGCGACGGGTCCAGTCCGCCCTCGGCGCCGCCTTCGGCCCCGAGTTCGCCGACACCGATCCCGTCGTCCGCCCGTCCCAGTTCGCCGACTACCAGGCGAACGCCGCACTCGCGCTCGCCAAGCGCCTGGGCCGCAAGCCCCGCGAGGTCTCCGCGGCGATCATGGAGCACCTGGACGTCACCGACGTGTGCAGAGACGTCGAGGTCAGCGGGCCGGGCTTCATCAACCTCACGCTCCGCGAGGACTGGATCGCCGACCAGACGCGCCAGCTCCTCGACGACCCGCGCGTGGGCGTTCCGGTCCAGGAGCGCCTGAACATCCCGCTCGACTACTCCGCGCCCAACGTGGCCAAGGAGATGCACGTCGGGCACCTGCGCACCACGGTGGTCGGCGACTCCCTGGCCCGCACCCTGGAGTTCCTGGGCCACAACGTCATCCGACAGAACCACATCGGTGACTGGGGCACCCCCTTCGGCATGCTCATCGAGCACCTGCTGGAGGTCGGCGAGGAGTCCGAGGAGTCCGACCTCCTCACCACGGACCCCAACGCCTTCTACCAGGCGGCCCGAACCAAGTTCGACTCCTCCGGCGAGGGCACGGACGACTTCGCCGCCCGCGCGCGCCGCCGTGTCGTGGCCCTCCAGGGCGGCGACGAGGAGACCCTGCGCCTGTGGCGCAAGCTGGTGGGCCTGTCCAGGGTCTACTTCAACAAGGTCTACGCCAAGCTGGGCGTCACCCTCACCGACGAACACCTCGCCGGTGAGAGCAGCTACAACGCGATGCTCGCCGACGTGTGCGACGAGCTGGAGGCCAAGGGCATCGCCGAGATCAGCGACGGCGCCCTCTGCGTGTTCCTCGAGGGCTTCACCGGCCGCGAGGACAAGCCGGTCCCGCTGATCATCCGCAAGAGCGACGGCGGCTACGGCTACGCCACCACGGACCTGGCCACCGTCCGGTACCGGGTGGACGACCTCAAGGCCGACCGCATCCTGTACGTGGTCGGCGCTCCGCAGGCCATGCACTTCAAGATGGTGTGGGCCGCCGCGCGCGCGGCGGGGTGGCTGCCGGAGAGCGTCGAGACCACGCACGTGCAGATCGGCAACGTGCTGGGACCGGACGGCAAGATCCTGCGTACCCGCAGCGGCGCCCCGGTCCGGCTCGTGCAGCTGCTGGACGAGGCGATCCAGCGGGCGGCGGCCGTGGTGGCGGAGAACCGCCCCGACCTGGACGCCGAGAGCCAGGCGGAGATCGCCCGCAAGGTCGGCATCGGCGCGGTGAAGTACGCGGACCTGTCGGTCTCGCACGACACCGAGTACGTGTTCGACTTCGACCGCATGCTGGCGCTGACCGGGAACACCGGTCCCTACATCCAGTACGCCCAGGCCCGGATCCGGTCCATCTTCCGCAAGGGCGAGGTGGACCCCCGAGCCGTCGAGGGGCGGATCACCGTCTCCGAGGGCTCCGAGCGCGAACTCGCGCTCAAGCTGCTGGGCTTCGGCGCCGTGGTGGAGCAGGTGGGCGACCACCTCCAGCCGCACCGCCTGTCGACGTACCTGTTCGAGCTGGCGCAGAACCTCACCGCGTTCTACGAGCACTGCCCGGTGCTGACGGCGGAGACCGACGCCGAGCGCGAGTCGCGGCTGGCACTGGTGTCCGTGGCGCTGCGTGTGCTGGTCCAGGGTCTGGACCTGCTCGGTGTGGAGTCGCCCGAGCACATGTAGCCGTGTGCGGGGCGCGCCCCGTGGCGCGTCGGCGCGCGTGCACGTCGGGAGGGTCGGGGCCACGGGCCCCGGCCCTCCCTTCGTGTGCGCGGTGTCGGGGGTCGGGGCCACGGGCTCCGACCCTCCCTTCGTGTGCGCGGTGTCGGCATGTGCGGTGTCGGTCCGGCGCCGACACGAAGCTTCCCGGGTGGGGCGAGTCGAAAGTCTCTCCGCAGGTCAGGGGCAAACCAGGGGTTCTGGTCGAGCATCCGACCTACAGTGTGAGGACTAATGTCCTATAACGGACACAAAGGGAGTTAACACCCATGGCATTCATCCCCACCGAGTACGGCCCGGGCCCCGGAACGTGGCACCTCGACCCGTTGCACTCCAGCCTGATCTTCGTCGCGCACTACCTGCGCTTCGGCCGAGTCCAGGGCACGTTCGGCGGGGCCGACGGGCGGGTCGACGTGATGGAGGACCCCGCGCGTTCCTCGGTGGAGGTCGTGATCGACGCGCACAGCGTCAACACCGGTGTCAACGCGCGCGACGCGCACCTGCGCTCCGCCGACTTCCTCGACGTGGAGCGCCACCCGCGGATCCGCTTCACCTCCACCCGTGTGGAACCCGGCCGGAAGCAGGATTCCTTCCGCCTGCACGGCGACCTCGAGATCCACGGAACGGCGCTCCCCGTCGTCCTGGACGCCGCATGGGTGGGCGAGGCCCCCGACTACGCCTCTCCGAACGACACCTACGGCCACTTCTTCTCCGCCACGACCCGGATCAGCCTGTCCGACTTCGGGGTCGGCGACGGCGGGCCCGTGCCCTGGGGCGGCCGCCTCGTCGGGGACACCGTCGACGTCGTGCTGGAGGTCCGCCTCCAGAACCAGGACCCCGCACCGTTCCTCAAGCAGATCGGGCACACCCCCTGACCCTCGTGGCCAGGGCACGCGCCCGATCCCGTCCGACCGCCCCGATCAGCCCCTGA
Organism: Nocardiopsis sp. SBT366; assembly: GCF_001083815.1. Classification (NCBI taxonomy): domain Bacteria; kingdom Bacillati; phylum Actinomycetota; class Actinomycetes; order Streptosporangiales; family Nocardiopsidaceae; genus Nocardiopsis; species Nocardiopsis sp. SBT366. Next base: position 6,326 of record NZ_LAVM01000068.1, read on the forward strand.
GCAGGGCCTCGACCTCGTCCCGCGGGGCCATCGACGAGCTGGCTCCGTGCCGTCCCACGGAGATCGCCGCGGCGGCCGCGGCGAACTCCATCGCCTCCCGCGCCGACCGCCCCTCGGCCCTGGCCACCGCGAACGAGCCGCAGAACGTGTCACCGGCCGCCGTGGTGTCAACGGCCTCCACCTTCCACGCCGGAACGTGCACCGGCTCCTCGCCCCGGCGCCCGAACAGCGAGCCGTCCTCGCCCAGCGTCAACAGCACCTCCGGCACCCTCTCCAGCAGCGCCGCCAGCGCGGCGCGCGGTTCGGTGTGCCCGGTGATGGCGGCGGCCTCGTGCTGGTTGGGCACGAGCACGTCCACGTTGGCCAGGAGCTCGTCCGGAAGCTCCCGCGCGGGGGCGGGGGTCAGGTAGACCGGCACGCCCAGCCCGCGGCCCAGCCGCGCCCCGGCGACCACGGCCTCCATGGGCAGCTCCAGCTGGAGCAGCAGCGCCGCGGCGTCGGCCACCCGCGCCTGGTCACCGTCGACCGCCCCGGCCTCGGCGTTGGCGCCCGGAACCACGATGATCCGGTTGCCGCCCCGGCCGTCCACGACGATGTGCGCGACCCCGGACACTCCCGGGACCGTGCGCAGACCGGAGACGTCGATCCCGCCGGACACCAGGTTGGCGCGCAGTTCCCCCCCGAAGGCGTCGTCGCCGACGGCGCCGAGGAAGGTCACGTCCGCACCCGCCCGCGCCGCCGCGACCGCCTGGTTGGCGCCCTTGCCCCCCGGGATCTGCCGGAAGCCCGTGCCGGTGACGGTCTCACCGCCACCCGGGACCGTGTCCACGTAGGCCACCAGGTCCATGTTGACGCTGCCGAGCACGGCGAGGCGCGGCGCGGCGCTCACTTCGTTGTCCACTTCTCTGCTCATTCCCCAGGTCACTTCTTGGGCCGTTCGGCCGGCTGGCTGTCCGCACCGTCGAGGGCGACGATGACGGGGGCGTGGTCGGAGGCGCCCTTGCCCTTGCGCTCCTCGCGGTCGATGCTCGCACCGGTCACCCGTGCCCTCAGTGCGGGCGAGGCGAGCACGAAGTCGATCCGCATGCCCCTGCGCTTGGGGAAGGCCAGGGCCTTGTAGTCCCAGTACGTGTAGACGCCGGGGCCGGGCGTGTGGTCACGCACGACCTCCGAGAACCCGGCGTCGACCAGCGCGCCGAATGCCGTGCGCTCGGGTTCGGTGACGTGGGTGAGGCCCTCGAAGGCGGCCATGTCCCACACGTCGTCGTCCTGCGGGGCGATGTTGAAGTCGCCGACGTAGGCGATCTGCGCATCCGGGTCCTGCGCCAGGCTCGCGGCGCCCGCCGCGCGAAGGGCCTCCAGCCACCGCAGCTTGTACGCGTAGTGGGGGTGGTCGATCTCGCGGCCGTTGGGCACGTACAGACTCCATACCTGGACCCCGCCGCAGGTGGCGGCGATGGCCCGGGCCTCACGCTCCTCGGGGTCGCCGTAGCCGGGCTGGCCGGGGAAGCCGATCCGGACGTCCTCCAGCCCCACCCGCGAGGCGATCGCGACCCCGTTCCACTGGGAGAGGCCGTGGTGGGCGACCTCGTACCCGCGGTCCGTGAGGACCGACTCGGGGAACTGGTCGTCGCGCGCCTTGGTCTCCTGGATGGCGAGGACGTCGATGTCGCTCCGGTCCAGCCAGTCGCCGATCCGCTCGGCCCTGGCCCGGGCACTGTTCACATTCCATGTCGCGATACGCACAGCCAAAGGCTAGAGGATCGCGCCGACGGACCGCCCCGACCTGGCCGAACACGCGGGGTGAGGGGAGCGGACACGAGGAACCCCGGTGCGGCCGTCCTCCGCACCGGGGTTCGGCGACTCCCGGCACATGCACGGTTGGTTTCAGTCGCGCTTCGTTGGACGGCCTGGCCCCTCCAACGGTTCGCATTGTGCGCAAGGTTTTTCGCGCGGACCGGGGAGGGTGTCGCCCCATCCCCCCGCCCACCAGGGACCTCATGGGTATCAGACACACACCCTTCGGGTAGGCCTGTGGGAGAGGCCACACAGACCCTCCCCCGGTGAGGTGGACGTGTCATGTCGACGGTTGATCCCCGCGAGGCGCGACGGGTGGCCGAACAGGCCAGGGAGAGCGACTGGACCCGACCCAGCTTCGCCAAGGAGCTGTACCTGGGCCGTCTGCGCCTGGACCTGGTCCACCCCCCGTACCCGGGTGAGTCCGAGACGCGGCGCGGGGAGGCCTTCCTCTCCCTGCTGCGGGAGGTGTGCGAGGGCGTCGACGCCCCGCGCGTCGAGCTGGAGGAGCGCGTCCCCGACGAGACCGTCGCGGCGCTGCGCGCGATCGGCGCCTTCGGGATGAAGATCCCCACCGAGTACGGCGGGCTCGGCCTCACCCAGTACCACTACAACCGCGCCCTGATGCTGGTCGGCTCGGTGTGCCCCGCGATCGCCGCCCTGCTCTCCGCCCACCAGTCCATCGGCGTCCCCCAGCCCGTGTCCATGTTCGGCACCGAGGAACAGCGGCGAACCCTGCTGCCGCGCTGCGCCCGGGGCGCGGTCAGCGCCTTCCTGCTCACCGAACCCGACGTGGGCAGCGACCCCGCGCGGCTGAGCGCCACGGCCACGCCCACGGACGACGGGTCGGCGTACCTGCTGGACGGGGTGAAGCTGTGGACGACCAACGGCGTGGTCGCCGAGCTCCTCCTGGTGATGGCGCGGGTGCCCGAGGGGCCCGGACGCCGGGGCGGGATCACGGCGTTCGTGGTGGAGGGCGACTCCCCCGGTGTCACCGTGGAGCACCGCAACCGCTTCATGGGACTGAAGGGACTGGAGAACGGGGTCACCCGCCTGCACCGGGTACGGGTGCCCGCCGACCAGCGGATCGGCGAGGAGGGTCAGGGCCTGCGCATCGCGCTGTCCACCCTCAACACCGGCCGCCTCTCCCTGCCCGCCCTCTGCGCGGGAGCGGGCAAGTGGGCGACCGGGATCGCCCGTGAGTGGTCCCGCGAGCGCGTCCAGTGGGGTCGGCCGGTGGGCCGACACGAGGAGGTCGCCCGGAAGCTGTCCTTCATCACCGCGACCTCCTACGCGATGGAGGCCGTGCTCGACCTGACCGGACGGATGGCCGACGACGGCCGCCACGACATCCGGATCGAGGCGGCCCTCGCCAAGCTGTGGACCTCCGAGATGGCCCACCGGGTCGCCGACGAACTGGTCCAGGTGCGGGGCGGGCGCGGGTACGAGACCGCCGGCTCCCTGGCCGCGCGCGGTGAGCGCGGGGTGCCCGCCGAGCAGGTGCTCCGCGACCTGCGGATCAACCGGATCTTCGAGGGCAGCACGGAGATCATGAGGCTCCTGATCGCCCGTGAGGCCGTGGACGCGCACCTGTCCGTGGCCGGGGACCTCGTCGACCCCGACACCAGTCGCTCCGAGAAGGCGCGAGCCGCCGTCAGGGCGAGCGGCTTCTACGCCCGGTGGCTGCCGACCCTGGTGGTCGGCCGGGGTCAGGTGCCGTCGGCCTTCCAGGAGTTCGGGCCGCTCGCCGCGCACCTGCGCTTCGTCGAGCGCGCCTCGCGTCGCCTCGCTCGCTCCACGTTCTACGCCATGTCCCGCTGGCAGGGAGGGTTGGAGGCCCGGCAGGGCTTCCTCGGGCGCGTGGTGGACATCGGCGCCGAGCTCTTCGCGGCGAGCGCCGTGGTCGTTCGGGCCCGCGCCGACGCGGACGCCCATCCCGAGCGCGGTACGTCGCCGCTGCAGGTGGCCGACGTGTTCTGCCGCCAGTCCCGGCTGCGGGTCGACGCCCTCTTCGAGGGGCTGTGGTCCAACACCGACGCACTCGACGGCAGACTGGCCCGGCGTCTGATGGCCGACTCCTACACGTGGCTTGAGGAGGGCGTGCTCGACCCGTCCGTGCCCGGGCCGTGGATCGCCCCGACCGACCCCGGGCCCTCCCCGCCCGAGGACCTTCACCGCCGGATGGGCTGATCGCTCCCGGAAGTGTCGTCGGCCGCGGATACGGTGATCACATGGCTGCACCGCACCCCCGCCGCGACGCGGAGTTCTCACTGCCGCAGGCCCGCCGGATCGCCCTGGCCGCCCAGGGCTTCCACGACCCCGGCCCCGGTTCCACGCCCACGCTCGCCCACCTGGCGCGCGTGGTCCGCCGCGTGGGCCTGCTCCAGATCGACAGCGTGAACGTGCTCGCCCGCAGCCAGTACCTGCCGGTGTTCGCGCGGCTGGGCGCCTACTCCCCCGATCTCCTGGACCGGGCCACCACCACGAGCGTGGGCGACAGCCCGGCCCGGCTGGTGGAGTGCTGGGCGCACGAGGCGAGCCTGGTGCCGCCCGCCACGCACCGCCTCATGCGGTACCGGATGGAGCACAACCGCGCCCAGCGGAACGTGGGGTGGATGAACGGCATCCGCGAGGACAGACCCGAGCTGGTCAAGGCCGTGCACGAGGAGGTGGCACAGCTCGGCCCGGCCACCGCCCGCGAGGTCGAGGCCGCGCTGGCCCACGACGTGCCGCGCGCCAAGGACCACTGGGGCTGGAACTGGTCCGAGGTCAAGCGGTGCCTGGAGTACCTGTTCTGGATCGGTGACCTCACCGCAAACGGCCGCAACACCCAGTTCGAACGCCGCTACGACCTGCCCGAACGCGTCCTGCCCGCCGAGGTGCACGCCCTCCCGCACCCCACCCCGGAGGAGGCCCACCGGGAGCTGGTCGCCATCGCCGCCCGCGCCCACGGGATCGCCACCGAGCCCGACCTGCGCGACTACTTCCGGCTCAAGGGCGTCGAGTCCCGTGCCGCCGTGGCCGACCTCGTGGACTCCGGCGAGCTGCTGCCGGTCACCGTGCGCGGCTGGGAACGCCCCGCCTACCTGCACCGGGACGCCCGTGTCCCCCGCAAGGTCGACGCCCGCGCGCTGCTGAGCCCGTTCGACTCCCTGGTGTGGACCCGCGACCGCGCCGAGGAGCTGTTCGGGTTCCGCTACCGCCTGGAGATCTACGTGCCCGCCGCCAAGCGGGTGCACGGCTACTACGTGCTGCCCTTCCTCCTGGGGGAGGACCTGGTGGCCCGGGTGGACCTCAAGGCGGACCGCGCCTCGGGCACCCTGCTCGCCCGCCAGGTCACCCTGGAGGAGGACGCACCCGCCGACACCATGCCCGCGCTGGTGGACCAGCTGGAGGAGATGGCGGCCTGGCTCGGCCTGGAGAACGGCGTGGGCGGCGAGGGGCTCACCCACCCCGTCCGCTGACGGACGGCCGCGCACCCGTGGTGCGCGGCCCATCGAGGTCCGTGGAAGGACCCGGGGGCCCGAGGGGCCTTCGCGCTGGGGCGGTGGTCACCTAGTTCGGACTGAGCAGCTTCACCGACGGGAAGTACGTTCGGAATCGCCGGGCGTCTCTGGTCAGGAGGTGATGGCCCTCGATCGCCGCGTGGGCACCGATGTAGAAGTCCGGCAGCGGCGGATGCTTGGTCCCGCCCTGCTTCCGGTAGCGGAGGTGGCACTTCCCGGCCAGGAAGGCCGCCTCCCAGGGCAGGTCGGAGCGAACGAAGTCGCCGCCCAGCGCCAGGTCCAGCTCCTCGATCCGGGTGAAACCGACAGAAACCTCCGCGTAGATGATCGGGTTGATCAGCAGCGGGCCCCGATCAGCCGCTTCCGCCAAGGCCCGTTCCGACCACTCACCCCAGGTGGGATCGCCGGTGAGGACGTCCAGCAGCACGTTGGTGTCGACCATCGTGGAGGAGGGCCCGGATCCGTCACTTTCCAGGCAGGACCTGACGGACTCAGCAGTCGTCATCGTCTCCCCTGGTCAACTCCATGATCTCGTCCGTGCTCATGCTGGTCGTGGTCCTACCGCGCAGTCGCTCGACGAGACGCTGGCCACGCGAGGGCTCGGTCGCCGCGCGAACCACACGCGCACCGTTGCCCTCCAGGACGAACTCGACTTCATCTCCGGGGCTGAGGCCGAGTCTCCTACGCACCTCGACCGGGATGGTGACCTGACCCTTCTCGGTGATCCTCATGGAGCCAGGGTAATACTTCGCAGGTATTACTTCTGGAGAATCCGAACCAACTCCGGGTGTTCCACGACGAAGGGCCGCGCACCCGGTGGTGCGCGGCCCTTCGAGGTCGGGGGGATCAGACGCGTTCGACGATGGTGACGTTGGCCTGGCCGCCGCCCTCGCACATGGTCTGGAGACCGTAGCGGCCCCCGGTCCGGTGGAGCTCGTTGACCAGCTTGGTCATCAGGATCGCGCCCGTTGCGCCGAGCGGGTGTCCCAGGGCGATGGCACCGCCGTTGGGGTTGACCCTGGCGGGGTCGGCGCCGAGCTCCTCGGTCCACGACATCGGGACCGGGGCGAAGGCCTCGTTGATCTCGGTGACGTCGATGTCGTCGATGCCCAGACCCGCCTTGTCCAGAGCGATCCGGGTCGCCGGGATCGGGGCCGTGAGCATGTAGACCGGGTCGTCGCCCACCAGCGACAGCTGCACGACACGGGCGAGCGGGGTCAGGCCGTGTCGCTCCACGGCGCGCTCGGAGGCGATGAGCAGCGCACCGGCGCCCACCGAGATCTGGCTGGCGATCGCGGCGGTGAGCTCCCAACCCTCGCGCAACGGCTTGAGCCCGGCCATCTTCTCCAGGGTGGTGTCCGGGCGCACGCCCTCGTCCCTGGTCACCCCGGCGATGGGGGCGATCTGCGCGTCGAAGTACCCGGCCTCCTGCGCGGCGGCGGCCCGTTTGTGGCTCTCCAGCGCGAACTCCTCCAGCTGCTCGCGCTTGTAGCCCCACTTCTCGCACATGAGCTGGGCGCCCCGGAACTGGGAGATCTCCTGGAAGCCGTACCGCTTGACCCACCCCTCGCCGTACAGCGGGAGGTCGTTGTCGAGGGCGAACTGGACGTTGGCGCCCATGGGGACCATGCCCATGTTCTCCACGCCCGCCGCCACGACCAGGTCCTGGGTACCGGACATGACGCCCTGGGCGGCGAAGTGGATGGACTGCTGCGAGGAGCCGCACTGGCGGTCGATGGTGACGGCGGGGACCGACTCGGGCAGGCCGGCGGACAGCCACGCGGTGCGGGCAAGGTCCAGCGCCTGCGGACCGGCCTGGCTGACGACGCCCATGATGACGTCCTCGACGGCGGCCGGATCGACCCCGGTGCGCTCGACGAGCTCCTTGAGGACGTGTGCGCCCAGGTCCGCCGGGTGCACGGCGGCCAGGGCACCCTTCTTGGTGCCGACGGGGGTGCGCACCGCACCGACGATGTAGGCCTCAGCCACTGGGTCCTCCAAGGGGCGTGGAATGTGACGTCCTATAGAACCGAACTGTATTCGGTTTGAATTCCCCGGCAAGACCCCGGCCCCGCCTTCCGGGCGCCCGCACTGGTCGCCGGTGGTCAGTCCGTGCGGTCGCCCCAGCGCCCGCCCTCCCCGTTGCCGAGTGTGGTGCCCGTGACCCGCTCCAGGACGTCGAACACGTCCGGGTGCTCGTCGGGACCGAAGTCGGAGAGCAATGAGCGCAGCGCCGTCCGCTGGGCCTCGTACAACTGCCGCACCGCGTCCTCCCCGCGCCAGTTCAGCTCCCAGGGGTCGCTGTCGTCGGCCAGGTAGCCCGCCTCCAGCAGCTCCTGGTGGGCGTCCTCCCACCGGGCGGCGTTCAGGCCCGACATCCGCACCAGGGCGGTCACCCCGAGCGGCCCCTGGACCCCTATGTGGCTCAGCGCCCAGCAGGCCTCCGTCGACACCTCCAGGCCGGAGGCCTCCCGCAGCCGCTGGTACATGGTCTCCGTGCCCTCGGCCCCGCAGGCCGCGTAGATCTCGCGCTCCACCTGCTCCATGGCGCTGCGGCTGGGGGCGGCCACCGGGGACACCGTCTCGTCCAGGTCCGGGGTCCTGATGGTGGTGCGCAGTACGTCCTGCCGCAGGAAGAGGGCGAGCACCAGCCCCACGAGGGCGACCGGTACGGCACACAGGAACACGGTGTCGATGGCGTCGGCGTAGACCTCCAGGAATCCCGCCTGGACCTGTGGCGGCAGGCGGTCGATGGCGCTCGGGTCGCTCTCCAGCGAGGTCGCGTCGACCCCCGCGGGGAGGTCGAGGCTCCCGGCCCGCGCGGCCAGGTTCGAGGCGAGCTGTCCGGCGAAGACCGACCCGAACACCGCCGTGCCGAAGGAGCCGCCGACGGAGCGGAAGAAGGTCGCGGACGAGGTCGAGACCCCCAGGTCGTCGTAGGAGGAGGCGTTCTGCACCACCAGGACCACCACCTGCATCACCAGGCCCAGTCCGGAGCCCAGGACGAAGAAGTAGGCACCCATCTCCCACAGGGAACTGTCCGGCCCCATGCCGGACATCAGGAAGAGCCCGATCGCGGTCAGGGCCATACCCGCGATGGGGAACACCTTGTAGCGGCCGGTCCGGGTGACCAGGCGGCCACTGGTGATCGAGGTGATCAGCATGCCCATGACCATCGGGAGCAGATGGAGTCCCGAGGCGGTCGGGGAGAGCCCGTGCACGATCTGGAGGAAGAGCGGCAGGAAGGCCATCGAGCCCATCATCGCGAAGCCCACGCAGAAGCCGATGGCCATGGCGACCACGATGGTCGGGTTGCGGAACAGGCTGAGCGGCATCACCGGGTCCGGGGCGCGGCGCGCGGTGAGCCACCAGCCCACCCCGAGGGCCAGCCCCGCCGCGCCCAGGGTGAGGATCTGCCACGAGAGCCAGCCGTAGACCCCGCCGCCCCAGGAGGCCACCAGGGTGAGGCAGACGGCGGTGGCGGCCAGCAGCACGATGCCCGCGTAGTCGATGTCGCGGCGGCCGACCGGGTCCTGCCGGGGCAGGACGGCCAGGACCGTGAGGAAGGCGATCAGCCCCAGCGGGAGGTTCACGTAGAACACCCACCGCCAGGACAGGTGGTCCACGAACAGCCCGCCCAGCAGGGGCCCGGCCACACTGGAGACCCCGAAGACGGCACCGAACAGGCCCTGGTACTTGCCGCGCTCCCTGGGCGAGACGACGTCGCCGATGATCGCCGAGGCCAACACCATGAGTCCGCCACCGCCCACTCCCTGGAGGCCGCGGGCCAGCACCAGCTGGAGCATGTCCTGGGCCAGACCGCACAGGACGGAGCCCAGGAGGAAGATCGCGATGCACCCCAGGAACAGCCGCTTGCGGCCGAACTGGTCACCGAGCTTGCCCCAGAGCGGGGTGCTGGCGGTCACCGCCAGCAGGTAGGCGGTGATCACCCAGGACAGGTGGTTGAGTCCGCCGAGGTCGGAGACGATCGTCGGCAGCGCCGTGGAGACGATGGTCTGGTCCAGCGCCGAAAGCAGGACGGCCAGCATGAGGGCGGTCATGATCAGCGCGATCCGCCCTCCGTGGGACTCGCGCTGGTCGGCGGGGCTGTGTGACATCGAATCGCCTCCCGGGGTCGGGCCGCCCGACTCTCCACGGCCCGGCTGCTGGTCCACCCTAGGAACCGGAAACCGCCCCACTCCAGGGAACCGCCCAGGCCACCCGGAACTTTGCTCCGGCTTGCCCCCCGTACTTCAAAACCGAACGTGGTTCGGTTACCGTGTGGGAACACAGTGATCCCCGACACCTCGGAGCAGAGCATGAAGCGGGAACTCTTCGACGCCGACCACGACCTCTTCCGCGAATCGGTGGCCGAGTTCCTCAAGCGGGACGTCGTCCCCTTCCACGCCCAGTGGGAGAAGGACGGGATCGTGCCCCGGGAGGTGTGGGTCAAAGCGGGAACCGTCGGCCTGCTCGGCCACGGGGTGCCCGAGGAGTACGGCGGCACCGGCCTCGACGACTACCGGTACAACCAGATCGTCAACGAGGAGATCTGCCGAGCGCACGCGAGCGGCCCGGGTATCACCCTCCAGAACGACGTCATGGCGCCCTACATGGTGGGTCTGACCACTGACGAGCAGAAGCGACGCTGGCTGCCCGGCTTCGCCAGCGGCGAGCTGATCACCGCGATCGCCATGACCGAGCCCGGAACCGGCAGCGACCTCCAGGGGATCCGGACCTCCGCCGTGCGCGACGGCGACGAGTTCGTCGTCAACGGCGGCAAGACCTTCATCACCAACGGCGTCAACGCCGACCTCGTCATCGTGGTCTGCCAGACCGACCCCGACGCCGGGGCGCAGGGATTCTCCCTGATCGCCGTGGAGCGCGGTGCCCCCGGGTTCGAGCGCGGCCGCAACCTCGACAAGGTCGGCATGAAGGCGCAGGACACCGCCGAGTTGTTCTTCGACGACGTCCGCGTGCCGGCCGCCAACCTCCTCGGGACCGAGGGCCAGGGGTTCATCCACCTGCTCCAGAACCTGCCGCAGGAGCGGCTGTCCATCGCCACCTGTGCCGTGGCCTCGGCGGACCACGTCCTCCAGCACACCATCGAGTACTGCCGGGAGCGGACCGCCTTCGGACGGCCGATCGGGCGGTTCCAGAACACCCGTTTCGTCCTGGCCGAGTTGGCGACCGAGGTCGACATCGCCCGGACCTACGTGGATCGCGGGGTCGAGCTGCTCAACAAGGGTGAGCTCACCGTGGAGGACGCGGCGAAGGCCAAGTGGTGGACCACCGAGATGTGCAACCGGGTGATGGACCGTTGCCTCCAGCTTCACGGCGGGTACGGGTACATGATGGAATACCCCGTGGCACGGGCCTGGCAGGACTCCCGCGTCCAGACGATCTACGGTGGCACCACCGAGATCATGAAGGAGATCGTCGGCAGGGGCCTGGGCCTGTAGGACCCCCCGAACCCCGAAGGGACCGGTCGTGAGCGGATCGTGGGACGGCCTCATCGTGATGGGCCTGCTGGCGGTGCTGTTGGTCATCGCCGTGCGCAAGCTCCGACCGAAGATCCACATTCCCTGGGCGACCAGCGGCATCGTGGTCTTCTTCGTCTTCGTCTGCCTGCTCCTGTGGGCCAACTCCTACCGCTGAGCGCGCCCGCGCCAGGACACCGGAGTCCCCGACGCACACCGAAGGCCCGCCATCCCAGCTCCTCGACTGGGGTGGCGGGCCTTCCGGCGTCCGGGGGGAGGGACGGGCACGGCGCACGATCCAAAGGCGGGTGAGGACCGTGCGGGCGAACCCGGCCGTGATGGTCTGGCGGGTCGGGGGCGGGCCGGTTCTCGTGGCCAGGTCAGGGGGCGTACGGGTCGAAGTCGATCCCGTCGGGCAGGGCCTTGGCCAGGGAGTCGGCGAACCGCTCGTCCTTGAGGTCGAGCTGGGCCGCACCGTAGTCGGCCGTCACGAAGATCTCCCGGATCCCCTCGGGGTAGCCCTCCCAGCCGACCAGGTCCGGGTACTGCCACTCGCCGTAGTGGTTCTCGGGCGGGTCGTCGTGGTCGGCGGCGAACCGGAACGCGTGGGTCGAGGCGCCGTCCTTGTGGTAGACGATCTTGGGGTGCGTGCCCTCCCACAGGAGGTCCTCCGCCGCGCGGGTGTCGTAGCCGCCGTGCGCGGAGGCCGACACGTAGCGGGCCTCGTCCTCGAACACCCAGACGACGACGTGCTCCAGGTCGTGCCGGTGCCCGCAGCAGCCGTGCATGATCTGGTCCTTCTCGAAGTAGAGCGCGTACATGTACGCGCACCACCCGCTGCCGTCACAGCTGGACCGGGAATAGGAATTGGTGTTGTCCAGGTCCGACTGGTCCCGGCAGTTTCCGTTCAACGCACCCGAGGTGTTGAGCCCCTCGGCGACAGTTCCGTCCGGACCGATGGCGGGGGTGGAATAGCAACCGTCCGTGTCGTAGTCGAAGGCGGGCTGCCATTTGGCCTCGGCCTCGGAGGAATGGGCGGGTAGCGCGGGCGGCGGTTCCGCGAAGGCCGGTGTGGCCATCGCGACCACCAGGGCCAGCGCTCCCACAAGTGAGACTCCGCCGCGTAGGGCGGACCCCTTCGGGAGGCGAAGCGACCCCGGGAACCTCTTGGGACTTTGTTCCATGAAACCCCACGAGGAACCCGGAGCCACTTTCGCGCCGTCTTCCCGCAATGCGCACACCGCCATTCTCCGCGCCGGTCAGTCCCTTTACCACTGAATAAAGTAACCAGCCGACTACAGACAAACAAGACGGGTGCGCCGCATTTTTTTCGCGGCCGGAAACAGGTTTACCGCGACACTGTCCCCGACCAGCGAAAAAGGAGTCGGAGGACGGTCACAGCCGTCCGGCGTCGATGATGCGTTGGAGGAACCGACGGGTGCGCGGCTCGGTCGGATCGCCCAGGACGCGCTCCGGCGGCCCCTGTTCGAGGATGCGTCCGCCGTCGAGGAAGCACACCGTGTCGGCCACCTGACGGGCGAACCCCATCTCGTGCGTGGCCAGGAGCATGGTCATTCCGTCCTCACGCAGCCCGCGCACGAGGTCCAGCACCTCACCGACCAGTTCCGGGTCCAGAGCGCTGGTCACCTCGTCCAGCAGGAGCAGGCGCGGGGAGTTGACCAGGGCCCGCACGATCGCCACCCGCTGCTGCTGCCCGCCGGAGAGCCGGTCCGGGTACTCCCCCGACTTGTCCAGCAGGCCGACCCGGTCCAGGAGGGCGCGCCCCCGTTCCTCGGCCTCCGCCCGCCGCCTGCGGTGCACACGGCGCGGGGCCAGCGTGACGTTGTCCAGCACGGACATGTGCGGGAACAGGTTGAACGACTGGAAGACCATCCCGATCCGGCGGCGCACGCGGTCCGGGTCCACCCTCGGGTCGGTGACGTGCTCGCCGTCCAGGTGGATGGAGCCGTCGCTGATCGGCTCCAGCAGGTTGGCGCAGCGCAGGAGCGTGGACTTGCCGGAGCCGGAGGCGCCGATGAGCACCACCACACCGTGTTCGGGCACGTCGAGGTCGAGCCCGTTCAGCACCACGTCGCCGCGGAACTCCTTGCGGACGCCGCGCGCCCGCAGCACCGGGACGTCGCCCTCCAGTTGGGAGAGCCGTTCGAGCTCGCTCACCTTGCGCCCTCCGAGGACTGTCTGCGGGCGGCCCGTACGGTCACCCAGTCGGTCACCGCCACCAGCGGGATCGCCATGAGCACGAACAGCACCCCGGCCACCACGTAGGGGGTGAAGTTGTAGGTCTGCGCGGTGGCGATCTGCGCCGCGCGGATGGCGTCGATCGGCCCGGCCAGGGAGATCAGCCCCACGTCCTTCTGCAGGGCCACCATGTCGTTGAGCAGCGGCGGCGATACTCGGCGGACCGCCTGTGGCAGCACCACCCAGCGCATGGCCTGTGTGTAGGTGAGCCCCAGCGAGCGGGCGGCGGCGATCTGGCTGGGGTGGACCGACTCGATCCCCGCCCGGAACACCTCGGCGATGTAGGCGCCGTAGGTGATCACCAACGCGATCCCGCCGAGCACGAGCACGCTCGGCGTGCCCTCCAGGCGGAGCCCGGGCACACCGAAGGTCATCAGGTACAGCACGATGATCAGCGGGGCGCCCCGGAACCCGTACGTGTACGAGGCGGCCAGGGCGCGCAGGGGGAAGAACACGGGCCCGCGCAGGGTCCGCATGATCGCCACGAGCAGGCCCAGGGCCAGCGCGCCGAGCGCGCAGAACACCAGCACGCGCAGGTTCAGCCAGAGCCCGGTCAGGACGGCGGGGAGGGCGTCGCGGGCCACGTCGAGGTCGAAGAAGGTCTCCCGGACCCGCTCCCACCCGGGCGAGCCGACCACCACGGTGACCAGCACGGCGCCCAGCAGCGCCGTGGAGAGTGCGCCGACCAGGACCGAGCGCACTCCCTGGCGGCGGCGGAACGTGCCGCGCTCCGTCTCCAGCAGGCTGGGAACGTGTGGCTCCCTGGGTCCGGTCACGACAGTTCGGGGGCGTCGGCGGCGTCGGCGAGCCACTCCTGTTCGAGTTCGGCGAGCGTGCCGTCCTCCCGCAGGGTGTCCACGGCCCGGGTGACGCAGTCCGTCAGGGGTGAGTCGAGGTCCAGGACCAGCCCGAACGACTCGTCCTCGGACGCCGAGTCCGCCTTCGGTAGCTGCCCGACGATCTCGGCGTCCTCCAGTTCGGCGGAGGTGACGTAGAAGGCGGTGGGCAGGTCGAGGACGACCGCGTCCACCTGACCGTTCTCCAGCGCCTGCTTCGCGTCGTCGTTGTTGTTGAAGACCAGGGGCTCCTGCTCCGGGTCGATACTCGCGACCAGCGCGTCGTAGCTGGTGGTGCCCACCTGGGCGCCGATCACCAGCTCCCGGAGGTCGTCCAGGCTCTCGGCCCCGGCCGTGTCGCCGTCCGAGAGCGCCACCACGGCCTGTCGGACGTCGTAGTAGGGCGAGGAGAAGTCGACGGCCGCCCGCCGCTCTTCGGTGATGGAGAACTGGTTGACGTCGAAGTCGTAGTCCTTGGGGCCGGGGGCGATGGCGTTGTTGAAGGTCACCACGGTCCACTCGACCTGCTCGGCGGGGTATCCCAGCTCCTCGGCCACCGCGTACGCCACCGCGGACTCGAATCCCTCACCGTTGGCGGGGTCGTCCCCGACGAACCACGGCGGGTAGGCGGGACTGTCCGTGCCGACGGTGAGGGTGGTGTCGGTCAGCGTGGGCAGGGCCCCGGGCTCGCAGTCGGCGGCGTCGCCCTCGGCGACCGGGCCCGGGTCCTCCGGGGAGCAGGCGGTGGCCAGCAGCACGGCCGAGGCCGCGACCGCCCCGAGCCGGACGAAGGGTGAGGCGGTGAGGGGACCACGGGTTCGGGGTCGCAGGGGCATGGGGTGCTCCGGAGGCTCAGGCGGGGGACGATGATTTCCCCACATTAGCGACCAAAGCAGTGGACAACCAGGTCTTTTCCGTCACTCTCACCGGGAGGGGGACGGCCCGGCGGACCGTCGGGCCGCGGTCACCTCGTCGCACGATCCGTCCTCGATCCGCCCCGGCCACGAGGCGTCCTTCACCGGGCCCCTGTGGACGGGCACCGGCCGACAGCCACGCGGCGGGCCGGGGCGCTCCCGGAGCGCCCCGGCTACTCCTCGTCGTCCTTCTCGGCCTCTCGGACCTCGGCCTGCATGGGCATCTCGAACCAGACCGCCTTGCCGTCCGGAGTGGGGCGCGATCCCCAGCGGCTGGCCAACTGCTCCACAAGGTAGAGGCCGCGTCCACCCTCGTCGTCCGCGGCGGCGCTGCGGATGCGCGGCAGGCGCAGGTCGTGGTCGAAGACCTCCACCCACACCGCGTTGGCCCCACGGCGCAACCGGAGCAGGAACTCCTTGTCTGCGGGGTCCTCGGCGGACTCGTCCTCCTCCGCGACCGCTTCCAGCAGGTCGCTCCAGTCCTCGTCGAACTCGTCGGCCGCACCACCGGCGGCGTCGATCGGGGTCTCCGAGTCCAGGACACCGCTGCCGGTGAACTCGCGGTGCACCGGGTGCGGGGTCGCGTGGATGACCACGTTGGTGACGATCTCCGAGACCAGCAGGCAGGCGAGCTCGGCCTGGTCGCGGTCGACCCCCCACTCCTTGAAGGTGTCGGCCGCCAGGTGCCGGGCGGCGCCCACGGTGGAGGCCTCCGAGGGGAACCAGCCCTCGCGCAGCGCCAGCTCCTCGGAGTGGGTGCGCACCACCAGGAGCGCGGTGTCGTCGTCCAGCACGCCGGGCACGCTGTGCACGGCGGCCTCGGCGATCTGGTCCACGTCCTTGTCGGCGACCTCGGCGACGCGTTCGGTCATCCGGGCCAGCGCGCGCTCCGGGTCGGCCTTGCCGCCCACGGGCCGACGGTCCACCAGTCCGTCGGTGTACATGACCAGGGTGGCGCCCAGGGGCAGGCGCAGGTTGGCCTGGTGGTAGACGATGTCCTCGCCCGAGCCGCCCTTGGCGCGCACGCCCAGCATGCGGTCGGTGACCTCCAGGTCGAGGGTCTCGACCGACTCCGAGGTGATGAGCAGCGGCGGAGCGTGCCCGGCGTTGGCGTAGGACAGCTCGCGGGACCAGGCGTCGTAGACCATGTACAGGCAGCTGACGCTGGGAATCCACACGCCGCCCCCGCTGTCGGGGATGCCGAGCTGTCGGACCCACTCGTCGAGCTCGCGCAGGATGTCGGCGGGCTCCCGGTCGGCCTGGGCGAAGGCACGCAGTGCGGCGCGCAGTTGGCCCATGACGGCGGCCGCGTGCGGGCCCCGGCCCTCGACGTCGCCGATCACGAGCCCGACGCGTCCGGCGGAGAGCGGGATCGCGTCGTAGAAGTCGCCGCCGACCTGGGTCTGTATGCCGTGCCCGTGGCCCTGGAGGGGGCCTGCCGGAAGGTAGCGGTGCGCGACGGTCAGGCCGTCCAGGGCGGGGAAGTCGGTGGGCAGCAGGCTCCGTTGGAAGGCCACCGCGGTGCTGCGCTGCTCCTCGAAGAGCCGGGCGTTGTCGATGGCCAGCGCGACCCGGGAGGCGATGGCGCCGACCAGGTCGCGGTCGAAGCCGCCGTAACTGCTCTTCTGCCGCGGTGAGAGCCCGGACAGGGCCAGGGTGAGCACGCCGAGGACCTCGCCGCGGGCCCGGAGCGGGGCGGCGATGGCGGAGGTGACGCCGACCTGGCGGGAGACCCTGTCGGAACGGTCACTGGGTGAGTTCTCGAAGAGGTAGTCGCTGGTGACCACCGTCTCCAGGCGACGCATCGCCTGGGTGACGAAGTGGCGTTCGGGGTAGCGGACCTCGTCCCCGACGTCGAACCACGTGTTGGCCGGGGGCATCCAGCCCTCGGCGTGCACGGAGACCTGTCTGACCAGGCGGTCGCGGTCGTAGAGGTCGATGAAGCAGTGGTCGGCGAACTGCGGCACCAGGATCCCGGCCACGCCCCTGACAGTGGAGTCGAACTCCAGGGAGCTGGCCAGACGGCTGCCGATGCGTTCGAGCAGTCCGTACTGTTCCTCGACCCGGCCGCTGCGCAGCGCCTCGCGGGCGATGAGCGTGATCCCGTCGATCTCGCCGGACTCGTCGCGCATGGGCACCGCCTGGGCGCGCACGTGGATCCACGTGGAGTCGCCCTTGAGCACGGCGAACGTGCCCTCCCACGGCTCACCGCGCAGCACACGCCGCGCCAGCTGCGAGGCGTGTTCGCGGTCGGACTCGTGGATGCCGATGTCGAGCAGCGACAGGCCGACGTAGTCGCGCCCGCCGACGAACCCGAACAGCTCGCGGGCGTACGGGTTCCAGTAACGAAGGAGGCTGAACCGGTCGATGACGACGATGGCGATCTGGGCCTGGTCGACGACCTCGGCCGTGGCGAGCGCGTCGCTCTCCCGGAAGGGCTCACCCCACCGTGTCATCTAGCCGCCACCTCGCCGTCATGAGCTGCATACATGCCCGCTCCGGGTACCCCGAACGACCGCACCTTGGGGCGAGCGTAGCAACACCGTCAACGTTCCCGCAGCGCAATGAGACAATCCCGATGAGCAACCAATCAACGTGGACGAACGCTTCACGGCTTGGCGACGAAGATGTGCCCGGCGACGTCCGCCGGGAGTTCGGTGTTCTCGACCTCGCCGATGACCCGCACACCGTCGTCGGAAGCCTGAAGCACGACTTCCTGTCCCGGTTGTACCCCGGATTCGCGCAAGGTGAGCATGATGTCCGCGTCCGGCTGGAGTTGTTCGCTGATGCGCCGCACCGTCACGGTGGTCTCCGTCTTGGAGGCGGCGTCGATCATCGGCACGATGGAGTCGTCGGTGAAGGGCTCGGGGGAGTATCCCTCCAGGCCCAGCTCCTCCAGTCCCGGGATCGGGTTGCCGTGCGGGCACACCGAGGGGGCGTTGAGCAGCGTCACCAGACGCTCCTCCACGGCCTCGGAGATGACGTGCTCCCAGCGGCAGGCCTCGATGTGGACGTCCTCCCACGGCAGCCCGATGACGTCGACGAGCAGACGCTCGGCGAGCCGGTGCTTGCGCATGACGTGGGTGGCCAGCCTGCGGCCCTCGGCGGTCATCACCAGGTGACGGTCGTTCTCGACCTTCAGCAGGCCGTCGCGCTCCATGCGAGCGACGGTCTGGCTCACCGTGGGGCCGCTCTGGTGCAGGCGCTCGGCGATCCGGGCCCGAAGCGGGACGATGCCCTCCTCTTCGAGCTCGAAGACCGTACGGAGGTACATCTCCGTGGTGTCGATCAGCCCGTGTGCGGTCAAGACTCCCCTCCCAAGGCTCTGCGCCCGACGCGCGGTCGCGTGCGGGCACGGCAGGTCTCTCACAACACAGGCCGGGACCACGTGATTCCCTGGGGCCGAGTGGGGACCGGGGCGTCCGCAGGACCGCGGGAGCGACCACCGATGCGTCCAGCATATCGCGGCGCGACGGGCGTGGATTTCGACACTGTCTCACGATCCGGACACCATGGGTCCCCGCGGCCCCGACCGCGCAAGGGTCCAAGGTCACAGGCGTGCAGGTGATCCGGTCGATACAAGAAGTATCCGGAAGACCCTTGCCAAACCCTCTCACGAACCCCACTCCCACCCGAAACCGAGTCCGACGCGACCAACGTCACCTCGGGGCCGAGATCCACGGAACCTCCGGTCCGGGCCCTCGATCGGCGGGCCGAGCGGGGGCGCCGCCTCCCGGCGCCCAAGCCCCGGGACACTACGGAGCGAGCCGTTCGATCTCCCAGGCCCGCCCGGTCCACAGGTAGCGGAACCGGTCGTGCATGCGGTCCTCGCCGCCCTGCCAGAACTCGACCTCGCCGGGGATCAGCCGGTATCCGCCCCAGTAGGAGGGCCGCGGGATGGCCTCGTCCGCACCCCAGACCACGTCGAACCCGTGGAACAGCCGGTCCAGTTCGGGACGGTCGGCCACCGGCTGCGACTGGCGCTCGCTCGCCCAGGCGCCCAGCTGCGAACCCCGGGGGCGGGAGGCGAAGTAGAGGTCGTTCTCCTCGTCACCGAGCCGCTCCACGCGTCCGGCCACCAGGACCTGGCGCCGGATCGCGTGCCAGGGGAACACCACGCTCGCGCGGGGGTCGGCCTCCAGGGCCCTCCCCTTGCGCGAGGTGTAGTTGGTGAAGAAGCGCAGCCCCGTGCCGTCGTAGCCCTTCATCAGGACCGTCCGCGACCTGGGCATCCCGGAGGGCTCCACGGACGAGAGCACCATCGCGTTGGGTTCGGCGAGGCCGGACTCGTGGGCCTCACCGAACCACACGTGGAACTGGGCCATCGGCCGCTCGGCCAGGTCGCGGCGGCGCAGGGGTTCACCCAGGTACGGTTTCCGCAGTTCCGCGGGGTTCTGGTGGTCCACACGACGCATACTCTCATGTCGGTCGTCCCCCGATTCCGGAGCCCAGAGGCAGGCACTCCTCACCTGGTTCGATGGTGTTGGCGTTGCGCATTCCGCACCTCTGGACCACGTGCTGACGCTGCTCGTGTCCGGTCTCCGGATTGACCACCTCCGGGCCCACCAGCACCAGCTGCACCATGCGGCCGTCGTACCAGTTCCCGTCGTTCCCGGCGTCGAACTCGATGTACCCGGAGACCCCGGTCAGGTTCCGGGTGCCCTTGATCCCGCTGTGCAGGTCGTCCCGCTGCTCCTCGTACTGTTCCTGGGTACGGAGGAAGGGGTGCCGGTCCATGCCGACCCACCTCAGGGGACTCTTCGCCTCGAGCTGCTCCTGGGTCAGACCGGTGGTGGGCAGAGCCTCGGAGACCACCAGCAGGGCGTCGCTGGCCACGGCCGCGTGCGCGATGGAGGGGTACTCCTTCCTGGACGCCGACCGCTCCTCCTCGCCGTCCTCCCTGAACAGCTCCTCCTGGAGCGTCGCCATGTCGCGGTAGAAGCCCTGGTCGCCGCCGCCGGGGCGACCGCCCGGACCGCCCCAGGGCCCGCTGGGCGCCAGGGGCGTGTAGAACACCGAGTGGTAGGCGGCGTTGTTGCCGATGAGCTCCTCCTCGTCCGAGACGAACTTGGAGACGTCGTCCCCGCCCAGGATGGTCATACGGCCGTCCACGCAGTCCTCACCACCGGTCCGGGTGAACCGGCGGTAGAACTCGGTGAAGTCGTCGGAGCGGCCCGCGTAGTAGAGCAGGTCCGGCGGGTCGTCGTCGGTGCACAGGCGCTCCAACTGCTGCTCGTAGGTGGTGTCGGTCTGCGCATCACCGTTCTGGTAGAGCAGCACGCCCTGCCCGTCGTACTCGCCCCGGTCCAGCCCCTCGGCGCCCTGCCACACCCGGCCGCCACGGTCCTTGAAGGCGGCGATGAACTCCCTCGCCAGGTGCGGTCCGTACTGTTCGTGCGGCCCGCCCTCGGCGTCCGTCTCCCCGCTGGCGATCGCCACGGCGGTCTCGTGCGGCCGCAGCCCGCGCTCCGCGCCGTCGGCGTCGCGCCAGGACGCCCCGTACCGGGCCCAGTGCGCGGACTGCTCCGCGATCCTGGTGTTGGCCGGGGAGACCGGGAAGTAGAACTCGCTGTGCTCGCGCGCGCCGGACTGGGCGACGTCGTCGAAGGTGGCGGTGGTGCCCACCATGGTGATCGAGGCGTCCCCGACCTCCTTGATGGCGTTGCTGTTGGGCACGACGCTGTGACCGAAGCCGACCGCGGCGATCGGTCGGTCCATCCCGAGCCGCTCGTCGTCGGCCCGGTCCACGATCTCCTTCGCGGCCACCAGTGAGTGCTCCCAGTTCCGGCCCGCGTTGGCGATGAGCAGCTTGATCCTGGGGTACCTGGAGTCCTTGATCCGGTTGTGCTGGCCCTGCTGGTAGGCCAGGCCGAGGAGTTCGCCCTGGCTGCCGGAGAGCGAGGGGTCGTCGGGGTCGGCCACGTCGAACTCGGCGAGGTGGGCGATGGTGACGTAGGGCTGGCCGCTGGCCTCCACTTCCTTGTTCTGCTCGTGGACGAGCTCGGTGACCTCGGTCAGCCGCTCGTTGAAGACGAACGCGCCGTCGGTGACGCCGACGCACTGGTCGCCCTTCCTCGTGATGCCCTTCGCCTGCCAGACCCCGTCCTGGACGCACGGGTTGCTGGCCTGCGCCAGCGAGGGCAGGAAGACCAGTCCGAACAGGACCAGGACGGCGGTGGCACCCGCGACCCCGCCGGTCCACAGTCCGGCGAGCACGGGTCCGCTGAGGACCCACTCGGGGGTGCCGCGCCGTGTGAGCTCGCCACCGCCCTCGGGCAGCGGCGCGATGTGCCTGGTGATGACGCGTTCGACACCGAGCACCCCGGCCAGGTAGCGGCGCCGGGTCCACGTCCGCACCGGTTCGAGCGCCTGCTTCTCTTCCTCCTCCTCGTTCTCCTCCCCGCCCTCGATGAACTCGGGCATCGCCTCGTTGCGGGTGGAGTCGAGGGCGCCCTCCACCAGGGGGCCGAGCCCGGCGTCACGCACCTGGACGAGCAGCAGGGGGTCCGGGAAGGCACGGCGCAGGCGCTCCTGCTCGATCAACCACACGAAGTACCGGCCGACCCGGTCCAGGCGTCGCTGGTCGTAGACGAGCACCGGGCGGGCGCCGCCGCCGCGCCGGAGGCGGTAGCTGCCCGCGCCGAACTCCCGGTGGAGGTCGTCCAGGAGCGCGTTGACCGCGATCTGGTGGGTCCCGGGCGGGCGGATCGACCCGTTGATCCGGGCCCGGTCCATGGCGAGGTTGTTGAGCTGGTTGAGCAGGTGCACGCCGTGCGCGCGGTGTCGGCCCCGACCGCCCGGGGACGCGCTCTGTTCGGGGCCGCGCCCGTCCAGGTCCATGACGTAGCGGTGCCGGTACAGCCACAGGTAGGGGCGCCACGGGAGCAGGAAGAAGAACACCGTGAGCACGTAGACGGTGACCAGGAGCGTGCCGACCAGCAGGGACACGAGTTCGTCGGCCTGCTGCGCGAGCAGGCCGAGGTAGGCGACACCGAAGGGGGTCGCCGCGAGTACCAGCGAGAACACGAAGGACAGCGGGGTGAGGATCTTCTCGTCCGCGGCACCGAAGGTGATAACCCTGGAGGCCGCGTCGACGAATCGGGAGAACCCGGCCGCGCCACGGGCGAGTCCGCGCCAGTAGACCGTGCACCGGCTGCGCAGCAGTTCCCAACGGCTGGGGGCCGTCACCGTGCCCGGTTCCTCGGCGGCCCGCTCCGCGCGTTCCAGGAGCTCGTCCCTGCGCTTGAGCGCGCTGTCGAGTCGCGCCTCCCGAAGCGCCCTGATCACCTCGACCTGGGTGCTGCTGGTGTTGAGCAGGGTGCCGTGCTCGGAGACGCCCGTGCCCTCGGAGAACTTGCCCCTGATGACCTGGAAGTTGCAGCGCCGGAGCCACAGCAGGGAGCGGACCTGGGAGAAGCGCGGCGGGGGTGGCGGCTTTCGGCCGCGGGGCGCCGCGGGCGGATCGGCCTTCCACGCGAACCCGCCGTCCACCAGGCGTTCCAGGAGTTCGTACAGCTCCTGGGTGGTGACGTCGCCGTCGGCGTCCCCGGAGGACGTGCCCTCGCGCGGCTCCCGAACGGGTTCGGCCCCCGGGGGCGGGGCGTCGGTGTCCCCGGGCCACGGCCAGCGGCGGCTCCAACCGTTGGTGCGCCGCGCCGGCGGGCGGGGGGTCTCCTCGGTCTCCCGGGCCGGGACCTCCCCGACCTCCCGGTGGTCCTTCTCGGGGAAGCCTTCGGGGAGCAGCCACACGGGGCCGACCGCGCTCGCCCGCACCAGGGCCCGCAGGACGGCGGGGCGGTCCTCGCGGCGATCGGTCACCAGGTCCAGGACGGGAGGGGGCTCGGCGATGTCACCGCGCTGCCGCTTGCCCCTCCGAGCGGGCCGACGCCGCGCCACCGTGTGCTCCAGGTTACGGACGGTGAAGTGTTCGGAGCGCGAGGGGCGTCGGCGCAGGTTCTCGAAGACCCGGACGAAGGCGGGTCTGCTCGGCTGGTCGTCCTGGGTGTCGGGTGTCTGATCGGACACTCGAAGCATCCCTCCACAGTCTTGTTGTGAGGTTCGGCCCCCGGCAGCTGCCCCATTAGACAGCAAAAGGCAGCAGGCCGACATCCCTTTTCCCCGAATTGGGACTGGCCCATACCGGCCAGAACCACCGACCTGTGATGATTCGTTGCGCGGGTCACGTGGTTTCACTTGCACCAATTGCCGCCCTGACCGGCGCCGCCACGATGTCCACCACTACGCTGGTCCGCGTGACCGAGATTCAGATTCCCGCGAACCTGCTGCCCGCCGACGGCCGTTTCGGGAGCGGCCCCTCCAAAGTCCGCGCCGCCCAGCTCGACGCCCTCGCCGCCTCCGGCTCCCGCTACCTGGGGACCTCCCACCGGCAGAAGCCGGTCAAGTCCCTGGTCGGCCGGGTCCGCTCCGGTGTGAGTGAACTACTGTCCCTGCCCGACGGCTACGAGGTGGTTCTGGGCAACGGCGGGACCACCGCCTTCTGGGACATCGCCGCCCACGGGCTGCTGCGCTCCAAGTCGCAGCACCTGGCGTTCGGCGAGTTCTCCAGCAAGTTCGCGAAGGTCGCCAAGGGCGCCCCCTGGCTGGACGACCCGACGGTCATCACCACGGACCCCGGCACCCACGGCGAGGCCGTCGCCGAGGCCGGTGTGGACGTGTACGCCCTCACCCAGAACGAGACCTCCACCGGTGTGGCCGCCCCGATCCGCCGGGTCGCCGGGGCCGACGAGGACGCACTCGTCCTGGTCGACGCCACCAGCGGCGCGGGCGGTCTGCACGTCGACATCTCCGAGACCGACGTCTACTACTTCGCGCCGCAGAAGAGCTTCGCCGCCGACGGCGGCCTGTGGATCGCGGTCATGTCTCCCAGGGCCCTGGCCCGGGTGGAGGAGATCGCCGCGAGCGGCCGCTACGTGCCCGAGTTCTTCTCGCTGCCCACGGCGGTCGCCAACTCCGCCAAGGACCAGACGTACAACACCCCGGCCGTGGCCACGCTGCTGCTGCTCGCCGAGCAGCTGGAGTGGATCAACGGCCAGGGCGGCCTCAAGTGGGCCGTGGCCCGCACCCACGAGTCCAGCTCGATCCTCTACAACTGGGCGGACCGCTCCCCCGTCGCGTCGCCGTTCGTCGTCGACCCGGCGCAGCGGTCCCAGGTGGTCGGCACCATCGACTTCGCCGAGGAGGTCGACGCGGCCCGGATCGCCCAGGTGCTGCGCGCCAACGGCGTGGTGGACACCGAGCCCTACCGCAAGCTGGGCCGCAACCAGCTGCGCGTGGCGATGTTCCCGGCCGTGGAGCCCAGCGACGTCAACGCCCTCACCGAGTGCGTCGACCACGTCGTGAGCCAGCTGTCCTGACGGGGATCACCCGGAGACCGTCCTGAATCGGTCCACGGACACTGGAGAATGGAGGCCGACCCGCCGAGCGTGGGTCGGCCTCCTTCTCCTACTTCCGCTCATCGTTTCCCAGGACGGTCCCACTGTGCGCAGGAACAAGAAGACTGAACTCCCCATCAAGATCATCTCCCACCGGGGGGCCTCCGGTCACCGACCCGAGCACACGCTGGCCTCCTACGAGCTGGGCGCCCGGCACGGCGGCGACTTCATCGAGATGGACCTGGTCGCCACCAAGGACGGTCACCTGATCTGCCGCCACGAGCAGGAGATCGGTGAGACCACCGACGTGGCCGACCGCCCGGAGTTCGCGGACCGGCGCACCAAGCGGACCATCGACGGCCGCACCGCCGAGGGGTTCTACGCGCAGGACTTCACCCTCGCCGAGATCAGGACGCTCCGGGCCCGCGAGCGCATGGCCGAGGTCCGCCCGGACAACGCGGTGATGGACGGGACCTACGGGATCCCGACCCTCCAGGAGGTCATCGAGCTGGCCCTGTCCCTGACCAAGCAGCTGGGCCGCCCGATCGGGATCTACCCGGAGACCAAGCACCCCGCCCACCACGTGGAGCAGGGGTTGGACCTCGAACCGCCGCTGATCGCCGCACTGCGCGAGGCCGAGCTGGTCGGCGAGGAGCCCGCGGTCCCGGTGTTCCTCCAGTCCTTCGAGGCCGAGAGCCTGCGCAAGCTCGCCGAGACCGGGCTGCCCCTCGTCTACCTGATGGGCACCGAGGAGCACTGGCTGCACCACACCACACCGGACGGCCTGGCCGAGGTGGCGACCTTCGCGCACGCCATCGGCCCGCACAAGAGCCTGGTGATCCCCACCAACGAGGACGGTTCCCTGGGGGAGCCCACCGACCTGGTGAAGGACGCCCACGAGGCCGGCCTGGTCGTGCACCCCTTCACGTTCCGCAGTGAGAACCACTTCCTGCCCACCGACCTGCGCTCGGACGGCGACCCCAAGGACTACGGCGGCTTCGCCGCCGAGTACGAGGCCTTCTTCGACGCGGGAGTGGACGGCGTCTTCACGGACTTCTCACGCCACGCGTTCCTGTGCCGCGAGCACTACCTCGACCCCCAGCCCGAGAAGTAGCGGAAGGACGGCCACGGCCGTCGCCCGCCTCCCACCCCCCCATCCAGGAACGGCGGGGGGGGGGCCCCGCCCCGAGGGGCGGCGCACCCCCGCCCCCCTCCCTGGCCCCCGCCCCCCCCCCCCCCCC
>NZ_LAVM01000069.1:0-31499 GCF_001083815.1 Nocardiopsis sp. SBT366
GCCCTACTACGGCCAGCCGGGCCACCACACACCCGGGGGGTACGGGCCGCCGCCTCACGCCGCCTACCCGCCGCCGCAGGCCGCCCCCGGCGCCTACCCGCCGCCCCCGCCGGTGGCAGGTGGTCACACGCGCGCCTACCCGCCGGAGGGCCCGCCGCAGGGGCAGGACCACTGGCGTTCCGAGTAGGGGGCGGTGCACGGCACCCGACCCGACCTACTACGATTCGTAGTGGAATTCAGGCGCAGGTGAGGAGCGTTCGGTCGTGGCTGGAACGAGGACATGCGGGTGCGGGTTGAGCAGGCGTCGTCTGCTCGGAACGGCGGGGGCGGCGGCGGCCGTGACCGCCGTGAGCGCCTGCGGTGAGCCTCCCAACCCACAGGAGGTGCGCCGGGGCCACGTGGTCGGTCAGACCTCCGACGTCCCCGAGGGCGGCGGGGCGGTGTTCAGCCACAGCAAGCTGGTGGTGACCCAGCCCGAGGAGGGCCGGTACAGGGCCTTCAGCGCGGCCTGCACCCACGGCGGCTGCACGGTCCAGGAGGTGGAGGACGAGGTCATCCGCTGCCTGTGCCACGGCAGCGAGTTCGACATCGTCTCGGGTGAGGTCGTGACCGGACCGGCCCAGGAACCCCTGGAGGAGTTCACCGTCACCATCGACGGGACCGACATCATCCTCGACTGACCGGGGTCACACACGACGGAGCCCCACCGGACAGTGTTCCGGTGGGGCTCCGTCGTTGCTCGGGCGGGTCAGACCTCTTCGGGGTTGCCGGACTGCGCCGAACCGTTGCCGCTGTCGTGGACGGCGCCGGAGGCGGCGGCCGTCCGACGGAAGGCCGACGTCGGGAAGCGCGCGGCGTAGCCGGACTCGTCGTCCGCGCCGCCGACGAACTCCGTGCGCTTGCGCGGGAGGGACTCGGGGTAGTTGGTGGCCAGCCAGGTGATCAGGTGCTCACGGATCTCGCAGGCGATGTTCCACTGGTTGCCGGTGTCGGAGGCGGTGGCGACCACCCGGACCATGACCTCACCGGTTTCGGTGATGTCCACGACCTGGCAGGACCAGCTGCGCCCGTCCCAGAACCTGCTCGCGGTGATCAGGCGGCCGGTCTCCTCGCGCAGGTCGCCGATGGGCACCTCCCAGTCCAGGGGGAGCTGGACCTTGGCGGTGATGTTGGTCCCGGACTTGGTCCAGTTCTCGAAGCTGGTGGTGGTGAAGTTGGCGACGGGGACCACCAGGCGGCGCTCGTCCCAGATCTTGATGGTGACGTTGACGAGGCTGAGCTCCTCGACGCGGCCCCACTCGCCCTCGACCACCACGACGTCGCCGATACGCAGGGCGTCGCTGAAGGCCAGCTGGAGCCCGGCGAAGAGGTTGCCCAGGGTCGACTGGGCGGCGACACCGGCGACGATGCCGATCACACCGGCCGATGCCAGGAGCCCGGCTCCGAGTGCCTGGACCTCGGGGAAGGTGAACAGGATCGACGCGATGGCGAGGATCACGATGACCGAGGTGATCACCCGGCGCAGGAGGCGCACCTGGGTCTGGAGACGGCGGGCACGGCGGTCGGCGTCGCCGTTGCGCGCCGAGAGCCGCTCCAGGACCATGTCCGTGGCCGCGTAGGCCAGGCTGATACCCAGAGCGGTCAGGGTACCGATCATCAGGATCGTCATCGCGTGGTCGATGGTCTGGAACGTGCTCCAGGGCACGTCCCCCCGGCTGGGGAGCGCCAGGTTGGCACCGGCGACCGCCGCCGCGGTGTACGCGGTGACCGCCGAGCGCGAGACCACGTAGCGGGCCATCGGCCAGACCTTGCCCAACTTGTGGTTGAGCAGCCACTGGAGTACGAAGACCAGGGCCATCGAGACCGCGACGGTGACGCCGATCGCGATCCATTGGGACGGATTCACGACGAAGTGCCCCCCTGTCGTTCATGTCGGGAAGTTCGGCTGTACCCGCCCAACCTAGACCATGCAGATATCCAATCGTGACGTTTGCTTGGACTGATCCTGCTGGAGTGACCCGCTCCACGGGGGCGCTCCGCACGGACAGGTGGCCGTCTGTCCCCGGGAGCGACCAGAATGGGGGTATGGCTGCGACTCCTCACCTGCGCCCCGCCCCCGGTTCCATCCCGACCGAGCCCGGTGTCTACCGATTCCGGGACGCCTCCGGACGGGTCATCTACGTGGGCAAGGCCAAGAACCTGCGATCGCGGCTGTCCTCCTACTTCCGGGACTTCGCCGGACTGCACCCCCGTACCCAGCAGATGGTCTCCACCGCGGCCGACGTCGACTGGACGATCGTCGGCACCGAGGTCGAGGCCCTCCAGCTGGAGTACTCCTGGATCAAGCAGTACGACCCGCGATTCAACGTCAAGTACCGCGACGACAAGAGCTACCCCTACCTGGCGGTGACCCTCAACGAGGAGTTTCCGCGGGTACAGGTGATGCGGGGGGCCAAGCGCCGGGGCGTGCGCTACTTCGGCCCCTACTCGCACGCCTGGGCCATCCGCGAGACCGTCGACCTGCTGCTGCGGGTCTTCCCGGTGCGCACCTGCTCGGCCGGGGTCTTCCGAGGGGCCCGCAACAGCGGCCGCCCCTGCCTGCTCGGCTACATCGGCAAGTGCGTGGCGCCCTGCGTGGGCCGCGCCAGCCCCGAGGAGCACCGCGAGCTGGCGGAGGACTTCTGCTCGTTCCTGGCCGGGGACACGGGGCGCTTCATCCGCCAGCTGGAGGGCCGCATGACCGAGGCGGCCCAGGAGATGGAGTACGAGCGGGCCGCGCGCATCCGCGACGACATCGAGGCCCTGCGCGCCGCCCTGGAGAAGCAGGCCGTCGTGCTGCCCGACTCCACCGACTGCGACGTCATCGCCATGGCCGACGACCCCCTGGAGGCGGCGGTCCAGATCTTCCACGTCCGGGGCGGCCGGATCCGCGGCCAGCGCGGCTATGTGGTGGACAAGGTGACCGACGCCAACCCCGGGGAACTCATGCAGACCTTCCTGCGCCAGCTCTACGGCGCGCTGGACGGAGCCGAGGAGACCGAGGGCACCGGCACGTCGATCCCGCGTGAGGTCCTGGTCTCCCACGAGCCCGACGACCCCGACGCCGTGGCGAGCTGGCTGTCCGAGCACCGGGGCTCGGCGGTGGACCTGCGCGTGCCCCAGCGAGGTGACAAGAAGTCCCTCATGGAGACGGTGGACAAGAACGCCCGCGAGGCGCTGGCGCGGCACAAGACCCACCGCGCCGGGGACCTGAGCACCCGGAGCCGCGCCCTCAACGAGATCCAGGAGGCGCTGGACCTGACCGAGGCGCCGCTGCGCATCGAGTGCTTCGACATCTCCAACCTCCAGGGCGAGCACGTGGTGGCGTCGATGGTGGTCTTCGAGGACGGCCTGGCCCGCAAGTCCGAGTACCGGCGCTTCTCCGTGCGCGGCAGCGGGGTCGGGGGAGCGGAGCAGCACGACGTGGCCGCCATGTACGAGGTGGTCAAACGCCGGTTCCGCCGCTACCTGGAGGAGAGTTCACGCGCGGGTGAGGTGGCCCGCATGGGCGGCTCCGAGGACCACGCGGGCAACGGCGGCCCGGAGGCGCACGAGGTGACGGGCGGCAGCGGAGCGTCCGAGGAGCCCACGCCCGGCAAGTTCGCCTACCCGCCTAACCTGGTGGTGGTGGACGGTGCCCGGCCGCAGGCGGAGGCGGCGCGGCGCGCGCTGGACGAACTCGGGATCGAGGACGTGGCGGTCTGCGGTCTGGCCAAGCGCCTGGAAGAGGTGTGGCTGCCCGACGACGAGGATCCGGTGATCCTCCCGCGCACCGGCGAGGGCCTCTACCTCCTCCAGCGCGTCCGCGACGAGGCCCACCGCTTCGCCATCCAGTACCACCGGCAAAAACGCGCCAAGGCACTCACCGGGAGCAGTCTGGACGAACTCCCGGGGCTGGGCCCGGCGCGCAGGACAGCCCTCATCAAGGAGTTCGGTTCGGTGCGCAGACTCGCCTCGGCGAGCGTCGAGGAGATCGCGGAGGTGCCCGGGATCGGCCCCAAACTGGCCGAGTCCGTGCACGCACATCTGTCCGGTGGCCCCGGCCGGAGGGATGGGGAGGGTGACGGGGCGACGGCAAGGCAAGGCACAGACGGGGGAGGAGACACATGACGGTCGAACTGGGTGGGGAGCTTCCGCCCGAGGTGGTCATCGTCACCGGGATGTCCGGGGCGGGTCGCAGCACGGCGGCCAGGGCCCTGGAGGACCTGGACTGGTTCGTGGTGGACAACCTGCCACCGGGCCTTCTGCCGACGATGATCGAGCTCGCCGGCCGCACCCACGGGGCGGTCCCCCGGGTCGCGGTGGTGGTGGACGTGCGTTCACTCGCTTTCACAGAGGACCTGCTGTCCACGGTGGAGGAGCTGCGCAAGCGCGACATCACCGCGCGGGTGCTGTACCTGGAGGCCGGGGACGACGCCCTGGTGCGCCGCTTCGAGGGGGTCCGCCGACCCCACCCCCTCCAGGGTGACGGCCGCCTGACCGACGGCATCGCCCGTGAGCGCGAGACCCTGCGCGCCATCCGGGGCGAGGCCGACCTGGTCATCGACACCTCGCAGCTCAACGTGCACCAGCTCAAGGCGCGGGTGATCGGGTTCTTCGGAGAGAGCGACGAGGTGCGCCCGCGCGCCAACGTGGTCTCCTTCGGCTTCAAGCACGGCCTTCCGGTCGACGCCGACCTCGTCCTGGACTGCCGGTTCCTGCCCAACCCCCACTGGGTGCCCGAGCTCAGGCCGATGAACGGCCGCGACGAGCCGGTCCGGGACTACGTCCTCTCGCAGGACGGCGCCCAGGAGATGCTGGAGGCGTACTCGGAGGTCCTGAAGCTGACCATCGCCGGTTACCAGCGCGAGGGCAAGCACTACATGACCCTCGCGGTGGGCTGTACCGGCGGCAAGCACCGCAGCGTGGCCATGGCGGAGCAGTTCGGCGACCGGCTGCGCGCGCAGGGCGTGGACGTGCACGTGGTCCACCGGGACGTGGGCCGGGAGTGACATGAGTTCGAGGCGGCACCCGGGGGCTCGCGCCCCCGGGCCCCCGAGCCGTCCCGGTCACCGATCCGGTGTGACCCACGGCACCGACACGCTCGTGCTCCGGCCGCTCACAGGTGGACGCGCGTCCCACTGACATCCTGGTGCCCACCGACACGCGCCCGGCCCTCGGGTGAACCGAATCGCCAATAATGGCGTCTTCCCTTACATTGGCCCGGTCATTGTTGGTGCCGGTCCGCGAAGGGGCCGGGACACGGCGGGCCGGGGGCGTGGGCCGGCCGTTCGCACGCCTCCACTCCGGGGCGGGCCGACGCGTCCGCCGGACACGGGACGAGGGGGCAGGCCAAAGGCATGTCGAACAGCACCGCTCCGGACGGGGACGACGCCTCACGGCCACCCCGGGTGGTCGCGCTGGGGGGCGGGCACGGCCTGTACGCCTCCCTGTCGGCGCTGCGCAGGGTGACCACGGACGTCACCGCCATCGTGACGGTCGCCGACGACGGCGGCTCCAGCGGCCGTCTGCGCGAGGAACTGGGCGTGCTGCCGCCCGGGGACCTGAGAATGGCCCTGGCCGCGCTGTGCGGGGACGACGAGTGGGGGCACACCTGGAGCCAGGTGCTCCAGCACCGCTTCCGCTCGGAGGGGGACCTGCACGGCCACGCGGTCGGCAACCTGCTGATCGTCGCGCTCTGGGAACTGCTCGGTGACTCGGTGGCGGGTCTGGACTGGGTGGGGCAGCTGCTGGGCGCCCACGGCCGGGTCCTGCCGATGTCGTCGGTCCCGCTGGAGATCTCCGCGGAGGTCTCCGGGATCGACCCCGACAAACCCGACGCGCTCACCACGGTGCGCGGGCAGGTGGCGTGCGCCAGCACCAGCGGCAGGGTGCGCTCCATCTCGTTGATCCCCGAGGACCCCCCGGCCAGCCCGCAGGCGGTCAAGGCCGTGCGGGAGGCCGACTGGGTGGTCTTCGGTCCCGGTTCCTGGTTCACCAGCGTGCTGCCGCACCTGCTGGTCCCGGAGCTGGCCCACGCCCTGGTCACCACTCGGGCCAAGCGGCTGGTGGTGCTCAACCTGTTGCCGCAGCAGGGGGAGACCGACGACTTCCGTCCCGAGACCTACCTCGAGGTGCTGCACGAGCACGCGCCCAAGCTGGGGGTGGACGTGGTGCTCGCCGACACCGGAACGGTGGAGGAGGTCGGCCCGCTCCTGTCCGCCGCCCACCAGCTCGGCGGGCGGCTCGAACTGGCCGACCTGAGCCGGGGGGACGGCTCCCCGCGCCACGACGCCGACAAGCTGGCCGCCGCCCTGGAGCACGTCCTGGAGGTCTGACCCGCACGCGCGAGTACGGCCGCCCGTGTTGTTGGTGCCGTGCTGGGGTCCCCGTGACCGGGGACGGGGAAGGGTGGTCGCATGGCTGATCACCGCATTCACCTGGAACGCGTCTATGACGAGGTCCGCGCCGAGGAGCACCCCGGGCAGGGGGAGGAACCCCCGCCCGGGCCCAGGTTCCTCGTGGACCGCCTCTGGCCCCGAGGGGTGAGCAAGAGCGCGGTCGCCGGGGACGAGTGGGTCAAGGACGCCGCGCCCAGCCCCCACCTGCGCACCTGGTTCGGGCACGACCCGGGCCGCTTCGACGAGTTCGCCCGCCGCTACCGGGCCGAACTCAAGGCCCACCCGGAGGTCCTGGAACCCCTCCTCGACGCGGCCCGGAAGGGGCCCGTCACACTCCTGTACGCGGCCAAGGACACCGAGCACAACCACGCCGTCGTGTTGAGGGACCACCTGGAGTCGCTCCTGGACCCCTCCACGGGGGCGGGGAGCAATTGACCGCACACCGTCACGAAGGGCGACACGCCGCCTGTGAGCTGGGGTTGAGGAAGTGCGACACGCCGTGCGGGGGTCGGCGTAAAGGCGCGCGTCACGTAGTCTGCACCGAGAAAGCCGCCCAGGGGTGACCCCTTGGCGGCACCCCGGCGCCCGGGTGTGCGGCGCCGGTGTTCTGCCAGTTCAAGGGGAGGATCGCAGCGATGGCGATGACCGGCGTGGTGAAGGATGAGCTGAGCCGACTGGCGATCCTCAAGCCATGCTGCCGCAAGGCGGAGGTGTCCACCATCCTGCGGTTCACCGGTGGCCTGCACCTCGTGGGCGGCCGGATCGTGATCGAGGCCGAACTCGACACGGGCGCGGCCGCACGGCGGCTGCGCAAGGACATCTCGGAGGTCTTCGGGCACGAGTCCGAGGTGGTCGTGCTGTCCCCGAGCGGGCTGCGCAAGGGCAACCGGTACGTGGTGCGGGTGATCAAGGACGGCGAGTCCCTGGCCCGCCAGACCGGTCTGGTCGACAACAACGGCCGCCCGGTGCGCGGCCTGCCCCGTCACGTGGTGGCGGGCGGGGCCTGCGACTCCGAGTCCGCCTGGCGTGGCGCCTTCATCGCGCACGGCTCCCTGACCGAGCCGGGCCGGTCCATGTCGCTGGAGGTCACCTGCCCCGGTCCGGAGGCGGCGCTGGCGCTGGTCGGCGCGGCCCGTCGGCTCAAGGTGCACGCCAAGGCCCGCGAGGTGCGCGGTGTGGACCGGGTGGTGGTGCGCGACGGTGACTCCATCGGCGCGCTGCTGACCCTGCTGGGCGCCCACCAGAGCGTCCTGGCCTGGGAGGAGCGCCGGATGCGCCGGGAGGTGCGTGCCACCGCGAACCGGCTCGCCAACTTCGACGACGCCAACCTGCGGCGCAGCGCCCGGGCCGCGGTCGCGGCGGGTGCGCGGGTGGAGCGGGCCCTGGAGATCCTGGGGGAGGAAGCCCCCAAGCACCTGGTTGCAGCCGGTCAGCTGCGGCTGGCCCACAAGCAGGCCTCCCTGGAGGAGCTGGGACAGCTCTCGGTCCCACCCCTGACCAAGGACGCCATCGCCGGGCGCATACGGAGGCTGCTCGCGATGGCCGACAAGCGGGCCAGTGACCTGGGCATCGAGGGCACAGAGGCGAACCTCACTCCCGACATGATGGTTCCCTGACCGGTCGAGGGGCACGATCACGCCGGAACACGACCGTCACACCGATGTTCGGCTTTGTTAACTGGGAAAACTCCCGGATAACTTCCGAAAATGGTATAGACCTCTCAGCTTTGCGGTGCCAGGATGGTCGCGAATCCGCGAGGGGACGACGGGTCGCCGGTCGGGGGTGAGAACGGCCCCCGCCGACACTCCGATAGGCTCTTTGTGAACACCTGTTACGCGTTCACGCTGTTCAACACGGTCGCGCCGACCCCATGGGTCCGGTGCCCCGGAACAGCCACACGCTCGGGTGAAACTGCTGTGCGACATATGAGGAGATTGGTTCCGTGACCATCCGTGTAGGCGTCAACGGCTTCGGTCGGATCGGCCGCAACTTCTGGCGCGCGGTCGCCGCTGGCGGCAGCGACATCGAAATCGTCGCGGTCAACGACCTCACCGACACCAAGACGCTCGCGCACCTGCTCAAGTACGACACCGTGCTTGGCACCCTCGAGGGCGACGTCGAGGCCGGTGACGACTTCATCCGCGTCGGCGACAAGAACATCAAGGTTCTGGCCCAGCGCGACCCGGCCCAGCTGCCCTGGGGCGAGCTGAACGTCGACGTCGTCGTCGAGTCCACCGGTATCTTCACCAAGGCCGAGGACGCCCGCAAGCACATCAGTGCCGGCGCCAAGAAGGTCATCATCTCCGCCCCGGCCAAGGGCGAGGACATCACCATCGTGATGGGCGTCAACGACGACAAGTACGACGCCGCCAACCACGACATCATCTCCAACGCCTCCTGCACCACCAACTGCGTGGCGCCCATGGCGAAGGTGCTCAAGGACAACTTCGGTGTCCAGCAGGGCTTCATGACCACGGTCCACGCGTACACGAACGACCAGGTCATCCTGGACTTCCCGCACAAGGACCTGCGTCGGGCCCGCGCCGCCGCGCAGAACATCATCCCGACCAGCACGGGTGCCGCCAAGGCCACCGCCCTGGTCATCCCCGAGCTCGCGGGCAAGCTGGACGGCATGGCCATGCGCGTCCCCGTGCCGGACGGCTCCGCCACCGACCTGGTCGTCACCGTGGACCGTGAGGTCACCAAGGACGAGGTCAACGCCGCGTTCAAGGCCGCGGCCGAGGGCCCGCTCAAGGACGTCCTGGTCTACACCGAGGACGAGATCGTCTCCTCCGACATCGTCGGCACCTCGCCCTCCTGCACCCTGGACGCCGGGATGACCATGGTCGCCGGCAACCAGGTCAAGATCCTGGGCTGGTACGACAACGAGTGGGGCTACTCCAACCGCCTGGCCGACCTGGCCAAGCTGGTCGGCTCCAACCTGTGACCAACGGGTCCTGACCCGTGGCCGCGCACGCGTGACCCGGCACCCCTTCCGCCCAGGCGCGGTGGGGGTGCCGTCGCGTGCGCACCCCTCCAGCCCCAGACTTCGACACCCCAACGAGGAGACCAGCATGCGGACGATCGACGAACTCGACGTCTCCGGCAAGCGCGTGTTCGTCCGGGCCGACCTGAACGTGCCCCTGGACGGTGACCGCATCACCGACGACGGGCGCATCCGCGCGGCCCTGCCGACCATCGAGAAGCTTCGTGAGCGCGGCGCCCGCGTCATCGTCGCCGCCCACCTGGGCCGCCCCAAGGGCGCCCCGGACCCCCAGTACTCCCTGCGCCCCGTCGCCGCCCGGCTCGGCGAGCTGCTCGGCACCGAGGTGGCCTTCGCCGCCGACACCGCCGGTGAGTCCGCCCGCGCCACCTCCGCCGCCCTCGGGGACGGAGAGATCGCGCTGCTGGAGAACGTGCGCTTCGAGCCCGGCGAGACCAGCAAGGACGACGCCGAGCGCGGCGAGCTCGCCGACCGCTTCGCCCAGCTCGCCGACCTGTACGTGGGGGACGCCTTCGGCGCCGTGCACCGCAGGCACGCCAGCGTCTTTGACCTGCCCGGCAAGCTCCCGCACGCCGTCGGCGGCCTCGTGCTGACCGAGGTCGAGGTGCTCAAGCGGCTCACCGAGAACCCCGAGCGCCCCTACGTGGTGGCGCTGGGCGGCTCCAAGGTCTCCGACAAGCTCGCCGTGATCGACAACCTCCTGGGCACCGCCGACCGCCTGCTCATCGGTGGCGGCATGGTGTTCACCTTCCTCAAGGCCAAGGGCTACGAGGTCGGCTCCAGCCTGCTGGAGGCCGACCAGCTCGACACCGTGCGCGGCTACCTGGAGCGAGCCGAGCGCGAGGGCGTGGAGATCGTCCTGCCCGTGGACGTCGTCGCCGCCGAGAAGTTCGCCGCCGACGCCCCGCACGCCGACGTGGACGTCGACGCCATCCCGGCCGACAGGATGGGTCTGGACATCGGCCCGAAGAGCCAGGAACTGTTCGCCGCGAAGCTGGCCGACGCCAGGACCGTGTTCTGGAACGGTCCGATGGGCGTCTTCGAGATGGCCCCCTACGCGGGCGGAACGCGGGCCCTGGCCCAGGCCCTCGTCGACTCCGACGCCCTCACCGTCGTCGGTGGCGGCGACTCCGCCGCCGCAGTGCGCTCCCTGGGCTTCGACGAGGCGGCCTTCGGTCACATCTCCACCGGCGGCGGCGCCAGCCTGGAGTACCTGGAGGGCAAGGACCTCCCCGGCATCGACGCCCTCGCCTGAGGTCCCTCCGCTCCGCGCCTTCGCTCCGCTGTGGCGCGTGACCCGGGCACGCACACGTAAGCCCTCTCCGACGATTGTGAAGTGAGTCAAGGATGACCAAGCGCCAGCCGCTCATCGCGGGCAACTGGAAGATGAACAACAACCACTTCGAGGCGATCGCGCTCGTCCAGAAGCTGGCCTTCGCCCTGAACGACAAGGACTACGACAACGCCGAGGTCGTCGTCCTGCCGCCGTTCACCGACATCCGCAGCGTGCAGACGCTGGTGGACGGGGACAAGCTGCGCATCCGGTTCGGCGCGCAGGACATCTCCGCCCACGACAAGGGCGCCTACACCGGTGAGGTCTCCGGTTCGATGCTCGCCAAGCTGGAGTGCTCCTACGTCCTGGTGGGCCACTCCGAGCGCCGCGAGTACCACAACGAGGACGACGCCCTGGTGAACGCCAAGGTCAAGGCCGCCTACAAGAACGACATCGTCCCGCTCCTGTGCGTGGGCGAGGGCCTCGAGGTGCGCAAGGCGGGCCAGCAGGTCGAGCACGTCCTCGCCCAGCTGGACGGCGCCCTCAAGGAGATCCCGGCCGAGCAGGCCGAGCGGATCGTCATCGCCTACGAGCCCGTCTGGGCCATCGGCACCGGCGAGGTCGCCACCCCCGAGGACGCCCAGGAGGTGTGCGCCGCGATCCGCGTCCGCCTGGCCGAGCTGTACTCCGCCGAGCTGGCCGACGCGGTCCGCGTGCTCTACGGCGGTTCGGTCAAGGGCGACAACGCCCCCGGCATCATGGCCAAGGCCGACGTCGACGGCGCCCTGGTCGGCGGTGCCTGCCTGAAGGCCGACGAATTCGCCAAGGTGATCCGTTTCGGCGAGAACGGCTGACCAAACGTCTCGTGGACCCGGCCCGTCACTCTCCGACGTCCAGGGGTGACGGGCCGGGTGCCCGACGGGTGCCCTGTTCGGGCTAGACTTCGCTGTGGGGATCCCCCTGTCCTGAGGTTTCCCCGCCCGTGCCGACACCGGCACGGTAAAATCCGAAAACGTCCCCGGTCTCCTCCTTCCGTGACCCGCTCCGGACCGACGCCTCCCGTCGGTCCTGGTCCGGGCGGGAAAAGGGGGATCGAGGTGTCCATTCCCCCCTGCTGCGGGGTCGAGCTACGGGTGAGCGTGTGATCCTCGGTCTGTCCATCTTCGTGATGCTTCTCAGTGTGCTGCTGGTCCTCCTCGTGCTGATGCACAAGGGGAAGGGCGGTGGCCTGTCCGACATGTTCGGTGGCGGTGTCACGTCCTCGCTCGGCGGTTCGTCCGTGGTCGAGCGCAACCTCGACCGGATGACCATCGGGATCGGGATCACGTGGATCGTGACGATCGTCATCCTCGGTCTGCTGATCAACCGGGGAATGTAGCGCGCCGACCGGCCGCAGACCCCTCGTCCAAGACAATCTCGCCCAAGTCAGGCAGCGAGTTCGCTGAAGGAGTTTTTCGTGGGTAGTGGCAGCGCCATCCGTGGCAGCCGAGTCGGAGCTGGCCCTATGGGCGAGGCGGAGCGGGGCGAGGCCGCTCCCCGCGTCCGGGTCCCGTTCTACTGTGCGAACCTGCACGAGGTCATTCCCAGCTTCGCCAGCGAGGCCGCCGTTCCCGACGAGTGGGACTGCCCGCGCTGCGGCTTCCCCTCGGGCAAGGACAAGGCCAACCCGCCGTCGCCGCCGCGCACCGAGCCGTACAAGACCCACCTGGCGTACGTGAAGGAGCGGCGCAGCGAGGAGGAGGGCAAGCTCATCCTCGACGAGGCGCTTGCCAAGCTCCGCGCCGACCGCGCCGCGGTCGAGGCCCACATGAAGGCCTCCCAGAACTAGAGTCCCTCGGCTGGCCGTTGTCCCAGCCGCAGGTTCCGTCGGGGCCCGCCACCGGTCACAGGACCGCTGGCGGGCCCCGACGTATGTCTGGGAGTCACACTTCAGACATGAGGGAATGACATATCTTCTCATTCCGGAGACTGATGTGGCTGGTGGGAATTACGATGACCGACACACACCCCCGAAGCCCCCTTCCTGAGGAGTTGGTGTCGATGTCAGCGTGCCCCACCGGCGGAGACCACGACTGGATTCTCGGCGACGACCGCAAGTTCCAGTGCGCCAAGTGCGGAGCTCAGAGCGCCAGGCGGTTCTGAAGCGCCTCCCCGGGCCACACGGTGCCACGGGACTCGGGCTCGTTCTTGGCCTCGGCCCTCCAGGTCACCGGCCCGCCAAGGCTCTCGGCCACGGTCGTGGCCCAGCGCTCCAACGGCGCGAAGCGCTCCGTCCCCTCCTCGTCGAGCATGGTCCGCCCCCGGTAGAGGATCCCCTCGATGACCAGGACCTCCCCGTCCACCAGGAGCGCGGTCTCGTACTCTCGTGTGCTCCGCCTCATGGGACAGGACTGTAGCGCCGGGGAGGGGCGGAGATCAGGCGTTCGCCGGGATTGGCCGCACATGGACGGGAAAGTGGGGTGAGGCGCCGCACCAAGCACCTTGGAAGCTTGGAAGAATGGGGGGTATGGCCTCCCCCGAACCACCGGACGTCCCCCCTGAGACACGGGGTGTCCCCTCGGACCTGACCCAGTCGCCCGCGAGCGTGTCCCACCTGCGCCGCTACGTCAGTCTGCGCGGCCCCAACACGCGCATGTGGATGACTGCGGCCTACTTCTCCGGCGGACTCACCCTGGGGTTCGTGGTGGTGGTGGGCTCCATGCTCTGGCACGTCATGCGCGAGGAGACCACGGTCAGCTCCGTCTCGCTGTGGGCGTTCGCGGCGCTGGTCATGTTCTTCATCGGCCCCGGCAGCAACGTCTTCCTCGTGCGCGGGCTGCCCCAGCGCATCACCCGCCAGGGGATCAGCGCCGACAGTGACGGCGTCACCGTGCTCCAGGAACGCAAGTGGTGGTTCCCCGGCGAGGGCACCTTCATCGCCTGGTCGGAGATCCGCCGCATCCGCGAGGTACACACCGGCGGGCGCAGGGTCACCTACTTCATCGAGTTCGCGCTGGACACCCACCGCACCGACCCCGAACTGCCCAGCTGGGCCGAGACCCCCGAGAGCCTGGACCTGGAGGTCGACGCCGAGGCCGCCACGCAGTTCTACGTGCAGGTGCCGCGCGACCGCAAGGAGCACATCCTGAAGATGGTGGAGCGCACCGCGCCCCTGCCCTCGATCGTGGAGCGAACGCCCCCGCTGCGCGAGCGCCGCGCTAGCCGGAGCGCCCGCTGAGCCTGCGGGTGAGTTCACCGGCCGCGTCCCGTACGCGCCCGGCCAGGGCCCGGGGAGTGACCGGCCGTGCCACCGGAACGGTCAGGCTGATCGCCGCCGCCGGGCGACCGTTGTGGTCCGAGGCGGCCGCCGCCACCGAGAGGAACCCCTCGGTGACCTGACCGCTCTCGATCGACCACCCCTGCTGGCGCTCCTCGGTCAGGAGGTCCCGCAGTTCCCCCGGGGTGGTGGGCCCGCGTCCGGTGCGGTCGGTGAAGGCCGCCGTGTCCGGGTACAGCGCCCGAACCTGGGCGCGGGGGAGACGGGCCAGCATCGCCCGCCCCGACGCCGTCAGGTGTGCGGGCAGGCGCACCCCGACTCCGGTGATCAGCGTGGGGGCGTGCGGCGGCTGTTCCTTGAGCAGGTACAGAGTGTCCGCGCCGTGCAGCACACCCAGGTGCGCGGTCGCCCCGGTGGTCTCGGTGAGCTGGTGCAACAGGGGCCGGGCCAGCCGCTCGACGCCGTCGTGGCGGAGGTAGGCGGAGCCGATCTCGAAGGCCGCGACCCCCAGACCCCACCGCCGCTCCTCGGGCAGGTGGGTCACGAACCCCTCCTCGGCCATCGCCTCCAACAGCTGGTAGACGCTCGAGCGGGGCAGGCCGAGCCCGGTGGCGATCGCCGTGGCCGACACCGGCCCCGGCCGCGAGGCCAGGAAGCGCAGCAGCCGCAGCGCGCGCGTGGCAGCCGGAACAACACTCATGCCCCGATGGTCCCACGGCGTGAAGTGCTGCCCTTAACGGCTGGCGGGACGGGTGTCTGGGATCTCGGACGGTTCCGTCGTGTTGGCGCTTTCGGCGGGCCTCCGGACACGGTCGAATGGGGGCATGTCCACAGCCGTTCCTTCCGTTCCCGTCGGCGGTGCACCGCTCACCCCGGCCCAGGTCCTCTCCGTCGCCCGTGAGGGCGCCCACGTCGTTCTCACCGAGGAGACCCGCAAGGCCGTCAGCCACGGCCGCGAGCGGGTCGAGGCGCTCGCCCGGGGCGAGGTCCCCGCCTACGGTGTCAGCACCGGGTTCGGTGCGCTGGCCACCCGGCACATCGCCCCCGACCTGCGCGCCCGCCTCCAGCGCTCCCTCATCCGATCGCACGCCGCCGGGGCCGGACCCGAGGTGGAGCGCGAGGTCGTGCGCTCGCTGATGCTGCTGCGCCTGCGCACGCTCGCCTCGGGCAACACCGGGGTCGAGGTCGTCACCGTCGAGACCCTCGCCGCGCTGCTCAACGCCGGGATCACCCCCGTGGTCCACGAGTACGGCAGCCTGGGCTGTTCCGGTGACCTGGCGCCGCTGTCCCACGTCGCCCTGGCCCTGATGGGTGAGGGCCGGGTCCGTGACGCCGACGGTGAGCTCCGGGAGGCCGCGGACGCCCTGGCCGCGGCGGGCATCGCGCCCGTGGAACTCGGCGCCAAGGAGGGCCTGGCCCTCATCAACGGCACGGACGGCATGCTCGGCATGCTGGCCATCGCCTGCATGGACCTGGAGCGCCTGCTCAAGGTCGCCGACGTCACCGCCGCCATGAGCGTCGAGGCCCTGCTCGGCACCGACCGGGTCTTCTCCGAGGAGCTCCAGAGACTGCGTCCGCACCCGGGTCAGGCCGCCTCGGCCTCGAACCTGCGAGCGATGCTCGCGGACTCGCCGATCGTCGCCTCCCACCGCGGCCCGGACTGCAACCGGGTTCAGGACGCCTACTCGCTGCGCTGTGCCCCGCAGGTGGCCGGAGCCGCCCGCGACACCCTCGCCCACGCCCTGCTCGTGGCCGGACGCGAGCTGGACAGCGTCATCGACAACCCCGTCGTGCTCGATGACGGCCGGGTGGAGTCCAACGGCAACTTCCATGGGGCGCCGGTCGCCTACGTGTTGGACTTCCTGGCCGTGGCCGTGGCCGACACGGCCTCGATCGCCGAACGCCGCACGGACCGTATGCTCGACGTCTCCCGCTCACACGGCCTTCCGGCCTTCCTCGCCGACGACCCCGGAGTGGACTCGGGCCACATGATCGCCCAGTACACCCAGGCCGCCATCGTCTCCGAACTCAAGCGCCTGGCCGTGCCCGCCAGCGTCGACTCCATCCCCAGTTCGGCCATGCAGGAGGACCACGTGTCCATGGGCTGGGCCGCCGCCCGCAAGCTGCGTCGCGCGGTGGACGGACTCACCAACGTGCTGGCCGTGGAGCTGCTCACCGCCGCACGCGCCCTCGACCTGCGCTCCCCGCTGGAGCCCGGTCCCGCCACCGGCGCGGTCCTGCGCGCCGTGCGCGAAAGGGTCGCCGGTCCCGGCCCCGACCGCTACCTGGCCCCCGAGATCGCCGCCGTGGCCGCCCTGGTCGCCGACGGCTCGATCGTCGAGGCCGCTGAGACCGTCACCCCGCTCGCCTAGCCCCCTGAGGAGACCACGATGAGCAACCCACGCACCGTCCGCGCGGCCCGAGGCCTCACCCTGTCGGCCAAGGGCTGGCAGCAGGAGGCGGCCCTGCGCATGTTCCACAACAACCTCGACCCCGAGGTGGCCGAGCACCCCGAGGACCTCGTGGTCTACGGCGGCACCGGAAAGGCCGCCCGGGACTGGCGCAGCTTCGACCGCATCACCGCGTCCCTGCGCGACCTGGAGGGCGACGAGACGCTGCTCGTGCAGTCCGGCCGCCCCGTGGGGATCATGCGCACCCACGAGTGGGCGCCGCGCGTGCTGCTGGCCAACAGCAACCTGGTGGGGGACTGGGCGAACTGGCCCGAGTTCCGCCGCCTCGAGGCCGAGGGCCTCACCATGTACGGGCAGATGACCGCCGGTTCGTGGATCTACATCGGTACGCAGGGCATCCTCCAGGGCACCTACGAGACCTTCGCCGCCGTGGCCGCGAAGTTGGGTTCGAAGGGGCACAGCGGCGGCACCCTCGCCGGGACCATCACCCTGACCGCCGGGCTCGGCGGCATGGGCGGCGCCCAGCCCCTGGCCGTCACCATGAACGACGGCGTGGCGATCGTGGTCGAGTGCGACGGCAGCCGGATCGACCGGCGCATCGAGCACCGCTACCTGGACGTGCGCGCCCAGAGCCTGGACGAGGCCCTGGACCTGGCCGTGCGCGCCCGTGACGAGCGCCGCCCGCTCTCCATCGGCGTTCTCGGCAACGCGGCGGAGGTCTTCCCCGAACTCCTGTCCCGCGGCGCTCCGATCGACATCGTCACCGACCAGACCTCGGCCCACGACCCGCTGGCCTACCTGCCGCTGGGCGTGTCCTTCGAGGACTGGAAGGCCCTGGCGGCGGCCAAGCCCGAGGAGTTCACCGTCCGGGCCCGCGAGTCCATGGCCGCGCACGTGGAGGCCATGGTCGGCTTCCTCGACGCGGGCGCGGAGGTCTTCGACTACGGCAACTCGATCCGCGACGAGGCGCG
Organism: Nocardiopsis sp. SBT366; assembly: GCF_001083815.1. Taxonomy (NCBI): domain Bacteria; kingdom Bacillati; phylum Actinomycetota; class Actinomycetes; order Streptosporangiales; family Nocardiopsidaceae; genus Nocardiopsis; species Nocardiopsis sp. SBT366. The sequence goes on from NZ_LAVM01000069.1 coordinate 17,335, forward strand.
CGAGGGCGGCTTCACCCGCGCCTTCGACTTCCCCGGGTTCGTGCCCGCCTACATCCGGCCCCTGTTCTGCGAGGGAAAGGGCCCGTTCCGCTGGGCCGCGCTGTCCGGCGACCCCGCCGACATCGCCCGCACCGACGACGCCATCCTCGACCTGTTCCCCGACAACGACCACCTCGCCCGGTGGATTCGCATGGCCAGGGAGCGGGTCGCGTTCCAGGGCCTGCCCGCCCGCATCTGCTGGCTGGGCCAGGGCGAGCGGGCCGCCGCCGGTCAGCGCTTCAACGAGCTGGTGGCCTCCGGCGAGATCACCGCTCCGCTGGCGATCGGCCGCGACCACCTCGACACCGGTTCGGTGGCCTCGCCCTACCGCGAGACCGAGGCCATGAAGGACGGATCGGACGCCATCGCGGACTGGCCGCTGCTCAACGCCCTGGTCAACACCTCCTCCGGCGCCTCCTGGGTGTCCATCCACCACGGTGGCGGGGTCGGCATGGGCCGCTCCATCCACGCCGGCCAGGTGAGTGTCGCGGACGGCACCGAGCTGGCCGCCGCCAAACTCCAGCGGGTGCTCACCAACGACCCCGCCATGGGCGTCATCCGCCACGTGGACGCGGGCTACGAGGAGGCCGAGCGGGTCGCCCAGACGCACGGTATCCGCGTGCCCATGAAGGAGGGCGAGTGAGTTTCGACCGGCTCTGGGCCGACCTCGACCCCGTCGGGCGCTCGGCCGACAGCGGTGGCTACCACCGTCACTCCTGGGCGGGCGCCGACACCGACGCCCGCGCCTGGTTCACCGAGGCGGCCGCCGCCCGCGGCCTGGACGTGCGCACCGACCGCAACGGCAACCTGTGGGCCTGGTGGGGCACGCCCGGACCGGGTGCCGTGGCCACCGGCTCCCACCTGGACTCGGTGCCCGACGGCGGGGCCTTCGACGGCCCCCTCGGAGTGGCCAGCGCCCTGGCCGCCGTGGACGAGCTGCGCGCCCGGGGGTTCACCCCCGCGCGACCGCTGGTCCTGGGGGTGTTCGTCGAGGAGGAGGGCGGCCGGTTCGGGGTGCCCTGCCTGGGCAGCCGCCTGAGCACCGGGGAGATCGACCCCGCCCGCGCCAGGTCCCTCACCGACGCCTCCGGCGTCACCTGGGAGCGCGCCATGGCGGGGGCGGGACTGGATCCCGCAGCGATCGGACCCGACCCCGAACTCCTCTCCTGGCTGGACGTGTTCGTCGAGCTGCACGTGGAGCAGGGGCGGGCTCTGGAGGACACCGACCACGCCGTGGGCGTGGCCAGCGCCATCTGGCCGCACGGCCGGTGGCGGATGGACTTCCGGGGCCGGGCCGACCACGCGGGCACCACTCGCCTGGAGGACCGGGAGGACCCCATGCTCCCGTTCGCCCACACGATCCTGGCCGCCCGTGCGCTGGCCGAGCGGCACGACGCCCGCGCCACGGTCGCCAAGGGCCTGATCACCCCCAACGGCACCAACGCCATCCCCTCGCTGGTCAGCGCCTGGCTGGACGCCCGAGCCGCGGACCAGGACACCCTGGCCTCGGTGGTCGGGGGCGTGCGTGAGGCCGCCGAACGGGCGGCCCGCGACCACGGGGTCACCCTCGAGGTGTCGGCCGAGTCCACCACGCCGCTGGTGGAGTTCGCCCACGACCTCAGGGACCGGCTCGCCGGGATCGTGGGGACCCGTGCCGCCGAGTCCGCCGGACCGGTCCCGGTCCTGCCCACCGGCGCCGGGCATGACGCCGGGGTGCTCTCCGCGCACGTGCCCACGGCGATGCTGTACGTGCGCAACCCGACCGGGATCTCCCACTCACCCCAGGAGTGGGCCCGTCCCGAGGACTGTCACGCCGGGGTCGTCGCCCTGGCCGACGTCCTGGCCGACCTGCTCGCGGTCCCCGGGGGGACACCGTGACGGGGGAACGCCGGTACTGGTGTGAGTGGGCTTGGCTCGGCGGCGCGGCCCCCGAACCCGGGGTGCTCCTGACCGTCGACGCCGCCGGACGCCTGACCTCGGTGGTCTCGGGCTCCGCTCCGGACGGCGCCGAGCGTCTGCCCGGACTCACCCTGCCCGGCCTGGCCAACGCCCACTCGCACGCCTTCCACCGGGCGCTGCGCGGCCGCACCCACGCCGGGGGCGGGTCCTTCTGGACCTGGCGCGAGGTGATGTACCGGGCGGCCGAACGCCTCGACCCGGACTCCTACCACCGCCTGGCCAGGGCCGCCTACGCCGAGATGGCCCTGGCCGGAGTGACCTGTGTGGGAGAGTTCCACTACCTGCACCACGGCCCGGAGGGTCAGCGCTACGCCGACCCCAACGCCATGGGGCAGGCCCTGGTCGCGGCCGCCGCCGACGCCGGGGTCCGGATCACCCTGCTGGACGTGTGCTACCTCTCCGGTGGTCTCGGCGAGGACGGGTCCCAGTTGCCCCTGACCGGACCGCAGCTGCGCTTCGGCGACGGCACGGCCGACGCCTGGGCCGCCAGAGTGAGTGATTTCGCCCCCGGGGGGAGGCACGCCCGGGTGGGCGCCGCCGCGCACTCGGTGCGCGCCGTGCCCGTCGCGGACCTGCCCTCCGTCGCCCGGTTCGCCGACGCGGGCGAGCTGCCGCTGCACGTCCACGTCTCCGAGCAGCCCGCCGAGAACGCCGCCTGCCTGGCCGCGCACGGGATCACCCCCGTGCGGGTGCTGGCCGAGGCGGGTGCGCTCACCGAACGCACCACCCTGGTGCACGCCACCCACCTCACCGACGCCGACGTGGACACGGTCCGAGCCCACCGGTCCGCCGTGTGCCTGTGCCCGACCACCGAGCGCGACCTCGCGGACGGCCTGCCCCGCACCGGCGACCTCGTGGCCGCCCCGCGCCGGGTCCCGATCAGCCTGGGCACCGACCAGCACGCCCAGCTGGACCTGTTCGAGGAGGCCCGCGCCGTGGAGCTGCACGAACGCCTGCGCACCCACCGCCGGGGCACCCTGGGCAGCGGCGAACTACTGCGCGCCGCCACCGCGGACGGCCACGCCGGACTCGGCTGGCACGACGCCGGGAACCTCGCGCCCGGAGCCCGCGCTGACCTGGTCAACGTGTCCCTGGACGGGGTGCGCCTGGCCGGTGCCGATCCCGCACGGGCCACCGACGCCGTGGTCTTCGCCGCCACCGCCGCCGACGTGCGGCACGTGATGGTGGACGGGCAGTGGACCGTCCGCGACGGAGTCCACGTCCGCCTGCCCGACACCGCAAGAGAACTCGACGCCGCGATCAAGGAGCTGCTGTGACCCCGACCGGCCCTGGAACCGAGACCGAGACCGGCCCCGCGACGCCCGGCACGATCCTCGTCGACGCCATCGGCACCCTGGTCACCAACGACCCCGAACTGGGGGAGGGGCGACTGGGCGAGATCAGTGACGCCGCCCTGGTGATCGAGGACGGGCGGGTGGCCTGGGCGGGACCGCGCGCGCAGGCGCCCGCAGCCGACGCCCGGGTGGACGCGGCCGGACGCTGTGTGATCCCGGGGTTCGTGGACAGCCACTCCCACATCGTCTTCGCCGGTGACCGCAGCCGCGAGTTCGCCGCCCGGATGAGCGGTACCCCGTACTCGGCGGGCGGCATCCGCACCACGGTGGCGGCCACCCGCGCCGCCACCGACGCCGAACTCCTGGCGGGGGCACGGAGGTTCGTCCGCGAGGCGCACGCGCAGGGCACCACCACCCTGGAGGTCAAGTCCGGGTACGGGCTCACCGTGGAGGACGAGCGCCGTTCCCTGGAGGTCGCCGGCCGGGTCACCGACGAGGTCACCTTCCTCGGCGCGCACGTGGTGGCCCCCGAGTACGCGGACGACCCGGCCGCCTACGTGGACCTGGTCACCGGGCCGATGCTGGACGCCTGCGCCCCGCACGCCCGCTGGGTGGACGTGTTCTGTGAGCGCGGGGCCTTCGACGAGGAGGCCTCCCGCCGGGTGCTCACCGCCGGGACGGAACGGGGTCTGCTGCCCCGCGTGCACGGGAACCAGCTGGGCGAGGGGCCCGGGGTCCGGTTGGCCGTGGAGCTGGGCGCCGCCTCGGTCGACCACTGCACCTACCTGTCCGGCGAGGACGTGGACGCCCTCGCCCAGGCCGCGAAGCGCCCCGAACCCACGGTGGCGACGCTGCTGCCCGGTGTGGACTTCTCCACCCGCCAGCCCTACCCCGACGCCCGTTCCCTCATCGACGCGGGCGCGGTCGTGGCCCTGGCCAGTGACTGCAACCCGGGTTCGTGCTTCACGTCCAGCCTGGCCTTCTGCATCGCCGTGGCGGTGCGGGACATGGGGATGACCCCGGACGAGGCGGTCTGGGCGGCGACCAGGGGCGGCGCTGTGGCGCTGCGCCGCGACGACGTGGGCCGTCTCTCCCCGGGAGCCCGGGCCGACCTGACCCTGCTCGACGCCCCCAACCACCTCTACCTGGCCTACCGCCCCGGTGTCCCCCAGGTGGCGGCGGTGTGGAAGGACGGCGCACTGGTCTCCGGCCAGCCCTGATCCTCCTGAACCCGCCGCGGGTGGCGCCACTCCCGCGGCGCCCGGGCTTCTGGGAAACAAACCGAACCCGGAACTCAACGGGGACCTCACCTTGGTGAAACCCGCCGCCCCCACAGTGGAGTCGTGTCGGTGCGCGTCCCTCCGTCGCGGCACAGCGTCGTGACGCGGTGGAGGGAGCACCCACGCCACTGAGGGAGCGCCTTCCCCCTGAGAGCGCGAACGGGCCCCGAGGGCCCACCACTCGTCAGGGGCCCTCGACACATCGGGGCCGGAACAGGACCAGGACCAGGGCCTGCGCGGCCTCGCGGGAACGGTCGGGTCCGGCCCGGTCGCCTCACGGAAGCCGTGGAGGCAGTGGGGCCGCCCCCGTGTTCCGGCGGCAGCGGAGCGACGCCGTCCCCTCCTTGACCGGCCGTGGCCGGGTGGTGGCACAGCGCCTCCCGGAGCCGCGCCGGCCTCCCGGTCCGGTTCGCCGGTCGGGAGTAGTGTGCCGCAACCGCGGTAACACGGCCTGTTCCCCCGCGAAGACCACCTGTACACCGCCCATCTGGCGCCGCGCGATCGTGGCTCCCGCGCCTGACCCAGGGCGCCCGTGGCCCGGACCACCGTCCGGGGCGGGCGGTCCGCGGTGCGCGGGGGGGTGGACACGCGAACGGGGGCCGACGGACACCGTGGTGTCCACCGGCCCCCGACTCGCGGTTGACGCGATGAGGCCGATCCGGGCGTTCCCGTGGGACCGCCCGGGTGAACCTAGGGAGTGGTCCGGGGGATGGCCCCCCGGTGCGCTCGGACGACCTAGTTGTCGTCGTCGTCGCCGTCCGCGTCGCTGTCGGAGCCCTCGGGCTTCTCGGCGGTGGAAGAAGCGGCCTTCTTGGTGACGCGGCGCTTCTTCACCGAACGCGAGTAGTCGACGAGGGGCTCGTAGCGGGTCTCGTGCTCCTTGAAGCACTCGTCGCAGGCGTCGACCTCACGGACGGCGCCCTCCCAGGCGAACTGGATGACCTCAGTCGCCTCGACCTTCTCCTCGCGGACGGCGTGGGGATCGCAGTACTTGCGCGTGAAGACCTCGGTGACCACGGCGGGGATTTCCCTTCGGTATCGCGTGAACTGTGCGGACCCTGTAATCATACACGTGTACGAACACGGAAACGGGTGATGAGACCGGTTTCCGTGATGGGTCGGGGTCGCCCCGAAGCCTAGCGAAGTCGGAGGGGTCATCGCGCCGTCCGGCGGCGTGTGGGGACCGGATGACCAGGCGGTCCATTCGGGGTGACGGTCCGTGATCCCGGTCTCCGTCACGGGGGTGTCGCGTTCCCGCGCGCCGTTCCACAATGTGCCTCCATCCTTTCCCGTTCCGGCGGTCGGCATATGTTCCAGCCGATTTGTGTATTTGGCGAACACGGCACGAGGGCCCTGGTTAGTGTGAGTTCCACTCGGGGGAGAGGGGTCGTCCCAGGACGAGGACGGATCACCCCGGGAAACCGGCCGACGCGCCCAGGGCGGCGCGCGCCGAGGGAAAGGCCGAGCCCGTGGGGGAGCGGATTCGGCGCCACACACAAGGGCCCCGCGTGCGCGGGGAGGAATTTTCCGTGTTCGGGGGGATGGCCGTGGTCGAGTACATGGAAGGCACGTCAAGAAGGCTGGGCGGGGGCTCGGGGGAGTCGCCGCGCGCCAACGGGACCGGATCGGCGCGCGGCCGGACCGAGGCGGATATGGCGCACGCATGTGAACGCATGTCCGTCGATCCGCGATTCGTGAAACTCCGAAGGAGATTCGCACTTCAGGTCGGGTTCCTGGTGGGGGCCTTCCTGTTGAGTTACCTTTCCCATCTTCTCCTTTCCGTCTACGCGCGCGATTTCATGAGCGTGCGGATCATCGATCCCGTCAACGTCGCCCTGGCGACGGGGATCGGCCAGTTCCTGCTCACCTTCGTGCTCGCCTGGGCCTTCGGCCGTTTCTCCGCCCGTTCCATCGACCCCCTCGCCGAGGAGATCCTCGAGCGGGCGCGGGCCGAGGACACGCTCGACGGGCGGGTGGCAGGCTGATGGACACCACGGTCCCGCCCCCGTTCACCAGCGCCCTCGACGGTCCGATCAAGGAGGCGCACGCCTGGACCATCGGCCTGTGCGCCGTGTTCGTCCTGGTCACCCTGGCTATCACCATTCGGTCCCGGCGCACGACCAAGGGCGCCGTCGACTTCTACGCCGGTGGGCGCGGCTTCTCCGGTACCCAGAACGGCCTCGCGCTGACCGGCGACTACCTCTCCGCCGCCTCCTTCCTCGGCATCGCCGGGATGATCGCCCTCCAGGGCTATGACGGCTTCCTCTACTCCATCGGCTTCCTGGTGGCCTGGTTGCTGGTCCTGCCCATGGCCCAGCTCACACGCAACACCGGCCGCTTCACCATGGCCGACCTGCCTGCCTTCCGGATGCGCCGGATGCGGGTGCGCCTGGCCTGCACGGTGTCCACGGTCACCGTCTGCGTGTTCTACCTGGTCGCGCAGATGGTGGGGGCGGGCGCCCTGGTGTCGGTCCTGCTCGGCCTGCACGACGGCGGCACCTTCCTCGGTCTGGATGCTGGCCAGGCCCGTACCGGCGCGATCGTGGTCGCGGGCGTGCTGATGATCGCCTACGTCGTGTTCGGCGGTATGAAGGCGGCCACCTGGCTCCAGATCATCAAGGCCGTGGTGTTGCTCACCGCCACCGGGCTCCTCACCGTCCTGGTGCTGGCCCTGTTCTCCTTCGACCCGCGCGCCCTGCTCAGCGCGGCGGCCGAGACCAGCGGCCACGGACAGGCCTTCCTCGAGCCCGGCCTGCGGTTCGGCGCCGAGGTCCCCGGGGACCCGGCACGGACGCTCTTCAACAAGATGGACCTGGTCAGCCTGGGACTGGCGCTGGTCCTGGGCACCGTCGCCCTGCCGCACATCCTCATCCGCTTCTACACGGTGACCGACGGCCGGGCCGCGCGCTCCTCGGTCAACCGCACCATCGCCATGGTGGGCGCCTTCTACCTGATGACCCTCGCCCTGGGATTCGGTGCCGCGGCTCTGGTGGGGTCCGAGCGCATCCTGGCCCTGGACCCCTCGGGCAACTCCGCCGTCCCACTGCTCGCCGAGGAGGTGGGCCGCCAGACCGCCGGGCCGACGGGCGCCGCCGTTCTGCTCGCCCTGATCTCGGCGGTGGCGCTGGCCACCATCCTCGCGGTGATCGCCAGCCTCACCCTGGCCTCGTCCTCCTCGATCGCGCACGACCTGTTCGGCCACATCCTCATGTGGGGGCGCCCGCGCGAGTCCCAGGAGGTGGGGGTGGCCCGATTCTCCGCGTGCGTGATCGGCGCGGTCTCCATCGCGCTGGCGGTGCAGGCGCAGGCCCAGAACGTGGCCTTCCTGGTGGGGTTGGCCTTCGCCATCGCGGCTGCCGCCAACCTGCCCGTCATCCTCCTGACCATGTTCTGGCGCCGCTTCAACACCCGGGGCGTGGAGTGGGGGATCTACGGCGGGCTGTCCACGACCCTGCTGCTCATGCTGTTCTCACCGGTGATGTCCGGCAAGACCGACCCCGTCACCGGTGAGAACCTGTCCGTGCTGCCAGCGTGGATCGACATCCAGGTCTTCCCCATGGAGAACCCGGCGCTGGTCGCCGTACCGGTCGGCTTCGCGTGCGCGATCGTCGGCAGTCTGCTGTCGCGGGAGCGCAACAGCGCGCGCTTCACCGAGCTGCGCGTCCGGTCGCTCACCGGTTGGGGCGCCGACCGCGGCTGACCCGTCAGGGGCGCAGAGGACGGTCCGGTCCGCAGCGGGGCGGCAGGGTCCAGGGGCACCGGGTTCGGGGCCGCAGGGACAGGAGTCCTGCGGCCGGGTCGGCAGATATCAGAGTTCCGGGGTTCGGGGGCGATCGTCTCCACGGGCGCCGGCGAAGGTCCCGGCCACGTCGTCGAGGAACTCCGGTAGTGAGGGGAGCGCGTGGGCGACGTCGTCCCAGCCCTCCTGGAACCGCGCGGCGCCCGACTCCACGGACCACTGCTCGGAGCGGCGCAGGGAACGGCCCATCGCCCACGCTGCCACCGCCACGATCGGGCGCGACAACCCGACCCCGCGCACGTCCAGCTGGCCAGAGACCGACCAGGTTCCGTCCGGTCCCGGGGCGGGGACGGCCTCCCCGCGCGCCCGGACCAGCCGGTGGTCCACCTCCAGGGTCACCGGAGGAGTGGTCACGGCGCCCCCGGCCGCCGCGAACCAGCCCGGCAGGTCCACGCGGACGCGCACGTGGGCGCGCAACAGGCGCGAACCCCAGCGCGCCATGGCGCTTTCCACGGGGAAGCGCAGGTCCGCTTCCAAGGTCAGCGTCTCCTCCGCGTGGTCGTGGACGACCGTGCCCGTGGTGGACGGGGCTGCCTCACCGCCCTCCTCGCCGTTGTCCGTGGAGCCCCCGCCGGTCCCGGCGTCCTCGCGCATGGCGAAGTCGACCGCGCACACCCCGGACTCGTCCCAGGACGCCACGGTCAGGTCGGTGCCCACCCAGCCCTCACCGTCCGGCGCGAAGAGCGGCCTCCCCTGAGGATCGACCTCGGTGGCCAGGTAGGTGCTGCCCGGGGCCAGGTGTTCGCCGGACAGCAGCCGCAGGGAGAGCTCGGACTCGCTCACGGCGACCTCGTCCGCGAGGTCCTGGGCGGTCACCTCCCGTTCGGTGGAGCCCGCCGGGTCCCCGGTGCCCCCAACCCCGTCCGACGGGTCTCCCACCCGACGGCCGTGCGCGGCCCTCTCCTCCTCCGTGAGCACGAGGCCCAGTTCCCGAGCCCGGTGCTCCAGGCGCCGCGACTCCTCCTCGGAGGGAAGGACCAGCAGGCCGCCCTCGCCGAAGCGCGCGCCGCGCAGGACTCCGTACGCGGAGGACACCGTCCGTGCGAGGTCCTCCCGGCTCAGGGCCGTGAGGGCGAGGGTGTGGCTCAGACGGGGCATGGGCCCTCCGCTTCGACGTGGGTCAACACTGGCCAGGCCATTGTGGTGCCCGCGAGCCGGACGGACAACCGGCGAACCGTCGTCGGCCTGGGGCACCATGGCCGGTATGACCAGACACATCGTGCTGCTGCGCGGTATCAACGTCGGCGGACACCGCAAGGTGGCCATGGCGGACCTGCGCGCGCTGCTCACCGGGCTCGGGTACGCGGACGTGGCCACCTACATCCAGAGCGGCAACGCCGTCCTGACCTCGGCGGAGCCCGACCCGGAGGTGGTGGGCGCCACCGTGCGCGCCGCGTTGCTCGAGCGGTTCGGTCTCGACGTCGCGGTCGTGACGCGCACGCTGGACCAGCTCCGCGCGGCGGTGGCGGCCAATCCCCTGACCGTGGAGAACCCGTCCGCCTTCATGGTGCTGTTCTGCTCGGAACCGGTGGACACCGCCGCCCTGAGGGCGATCGACCCCGCCACTCACCCGCGTGAGCGCATCGCCGTCACCCCCACCGAGGTCTTCACCCACCACGAACTCGGCGTGCGCGAGGCGCGGCTGCCCGCGGTGGTCGCCCGGAACTGCCCGGGGGAGGTCACCGCCCGCAACTGGCGTACCGTGCTGCGCCTGGTGGAGATGGCGGAGGGCGGCTGAGATCCCCGGACTCCCGGGGGCTCGCGGGAACTGTCCGAGAGTAGTCGTGGGAGGAACGAGGACGGCGGGGAGTGCGCCGTCCCGAACAGGTGAGGGGTGGTGTGCGGTGCCCAGACGGTGGACCGTGATCCTGAGGGAACGGGCCGACGCCGCGCGGCCGATCCGGCCCGAGGACTGCCACGGACTGCTCAACCGCTGGTGGCCGCAACCGGAGTCCGAGCACACGGCGCCCAAGCGCTGGGCGATGAACGGGTGGCCGACCCCCCTGGGCAACCGGCTGCACCACTGGACGCTCACCTGGCTGGACGACGAGCACCCGCCGCCCGTGGACCCGGGGGAGCTGCTCGGCCGGGTCCAGAGAGTGGGCGACCACCTGCTCGAACCGCTCTCCGTCACGCGCACCTTCGACACCCCCTACGCCGCGATGCTCACCGCGTCGCACCGGCCCGCCGCCGTGCGCGCGGCCGAGGTGCGCACCCGGACACCCGTCGTGACCACCACACGTGACTCCGCGGGCGAACGCGTCCCGCACGTGTGGCCCAACCCCCGGCGGCTCTTCGGAGCCGTGCACCGCTCCGGCGGGGGGATCGTCGGGGGCAGCGGCGCCGTGGGAGCCGTGGCCCGCTTCGCGCCGACCGAACTCGCCACACCCTGGTTGGAGGAGGCCCTGGCCGGTCTGGCCCGGGTCCGCCGCTCGAACCTGCCCGGCGAGGAGGTGGGGCTGTCCGAGCACCAGCACGCGGAGAACCGCTCCGTGCTGGGCTGGCGGGGCGGCCTTCGCCTGGACGTGGTCGACGGCGACCCCCGGGACGTCGCGACCTTCGCTGTCCTGCTGGAGCTCCTGGAACTGGCCGGGATCGGCAAGTACACCGCGCAGGGCTTCGGTTCGGTGCGGGTGGACACGGTCACCCGGAACGTGCTCGCCTCGCGGGTTCCCGCCCCGCGTTCGGGCCGCCGGGTCGCACACCGCATCCGGCACAGCCGCCCCAGGTCGATCGACACGCGTGCGCGCGCGGTGGCCGAGGCGGAGGAGTTCGGGGGCACGCTGTTCGACTGACCCACCAGACCGCCGGTTCCCGCCCGAGGACGGCGGGCGGGGGCCGGTGCCCCACCCCGGTGGCCGCCATGGCCGCCCTTCGCGGCTCCCACCCGGTGGACGGGGTGGGAGCCCCTTCTCGTCCCCGCCCGTGCCTCGCCCCGGATGGTCACCCGGGTCGGAGGTCAGGCCGTGCGTTGGTGGGGTATCGGCTCCGGTGGGGTGTGCCCGTCGCCCTCGCGCAGCGTCCGGGCCAGCCCGAGCAGGTGCGGCACGAGGTCCTCCGGGGTCAGGGCGGGGCCGGTCCGCTTGCCACCTGAGGGGCGGTCGCGTTCGGATCGGGTGAGCCGGTCGTGTCTGCTCGGCGTCGCCATGGAAGGGCCTTTCTGCTGTCGGGCGGGGGACGGTCCATGCACTGTGCTCTCTCGGACAGGGCGCGGGGTCCTCCTGCAACGGGGTGCGTGCGGGGGGAAGGAGTGACCGGATGGGGCCAACGGGGTGACGTGGGGTGGCGACTCCTGGTATCGGTGGTGATGACGGCGTCACCGTCCGAGAGATGTCTGAAGGACACCCGTTCCCGTACGGCGCGTCGCGCCGTTCCCGCCGTCCCCCGGCCACGAGGAGTCCGTCGCGGTGACCCAGGCCTCCGAGCACCGATCGACCGAGCCCCACCCGCCCAGCCACGACCCCAGCACCCCGGCCGCCGGGGTGCTGGTCGGCGTCGACCTGCGTGGGATCCAGGCCTTCGTCTACAGCGGCAGACGGATCCTGGACGCCGTGGGCCGCGCGGCGCTGGTCGCCGAACTCACCGACACCTCCGATCCCGTCCACGGAGTGGCCGACCTCGTCCCCGAGGACTGCCTCGTCCTGCGGGACGCGGGCGGAGCCCTGACCCTGGTCCTGGCCGACCTCGCTGCGGCCCGGCGGTTCACCGGTCGGTACACGCGCAGGCTGCGGGACCGGGCCGGGGGACTGACCCCGGTGGTCGCGTTCGTCCCCTACGGGCCCGGGGCCGTGCCCGTTCCCGGAGGACCGGTCGCGGCGGGCCTGGACGCGGCGCTGGCCGAGCTGCCCGTCCGGCTGCGCCGTGCCCGGCGCCACATGTCCGCTCTGCACACTCCCGCGCCGGGGTACGGGATCACGGCCGTGTGCTCGGTCAGCGGGGCCCCGGCCGAGGCAGTGGACGGCAGCAGGCCCCTGGAGGACCCCACAGGCACGGGCCGACGCGTGCACGAACGGGTGGCGGCCGACGTCGCCCGAGCGCGGGGGATCGGCCGACGCTGGCACCGCGCCCACAGCGACTCCTGGCTCTCGGGGCCGGAGGCGGGCCTGGCCCTGCCCATGGAGGTCGACCGGCTCGGTCGCGACCACGGGGACGTGAGCAGGGTCGCGGTGCTGCACGTCGACGTCAACGGCCTGGGGGAGCTCCTCGGTGAGTACCGCGAGCGGGCGGGAATCCCCGGGGTGCCCGGATCCGGGGCGCTGGCCCAGCGGGAGCTGTCCACGCACATCGCCGGGCTCACCGAGGGGCTGGCTCGCGCCCTGGTGCACGCGGTGGCCGCCAGGGTCCGAACCGAACCGGGGCGGCCCCCGTTCATCCCGGGGGCCGGTGCGGGCGGGGAACTCACTCTCGACCACGAACCCTCCGGCCCGATCCGGCTGCCGCTGCGGCCGATCGTGGTCGCCGGGGACGACCTCACGGTGCTCTGCGACGCCCGGCTGGCGCTGAGTCTGGTGCGGTTCGCCCTGGAGTGGCTGGACGCCGACCCCGAGCGGATCGGCGACCCTGCCGACCCCAGGGTGGCCCTGCACCGGGCGCTGACCCGTGTCCGCCTCCCGGGCCGTACGGTGACCACCGCCGACGCCCGCGCGCACGTCACCCGCGTGCCCACCGTGGGGGCGGGGATCGCGGTGCAGCCGGTGGGCGCCCCGCTCGCACTCGGCTACGACCTCTGCGAGGCCATGTGCGGCCTGGCCAAGGCACGGCGGCGCTCGGCCGTGGCCACCGACCCCACCGCCGCAGAGGAGCACACCGTGGCCTGGACCACCCGATTCGACGGGGTCGACCGTGTCCTGGACCGCATCGAGTCCGCCCGAACGGCCGTGCCCGCGCGCACCGCCCTGCCGATGACCGGCACGAACTTCACCCGGTTCCTGGAGCGCTACCTGTCCTCCGCGCACGGCGGCCTGTTCTCGGACGGGGACGCCCGCCACCGGGGGTGGCTCGTCTCGGCGCTGGTCCCCCTGCTGGAGTCCGGAGCCGACCCCGGACCCGAACTGGACCGCCGTGCCCGCGCGACCGGGCACCCGGTGAGCCTGCCCGAGCGATGGACCCACGGGGAACTGTTGGACGCGGTCGACGTGCGTGACCTGTACCTGGATCCCGGACTGGCGGGGGGCGGAGTCCGATGAGCGAGCCCGACCGGATCGTGGTGCGCCTGGCCTCCCCGGCGCTGTTCGTGGGCGCCAGCGTGGACGGAACCGGCGCCGACACCGACGTGGTCACCGACGCCCACGGGCTGCCACACCTGCCCCGGCACCGACTCGCCGCCCGGTTGCGCGCGGCCGCGGTCGGCGCCGCGACGGTCGCACCGGACCTGGCCGAGGCGGTGCGGCGGGTGTTCGGCCGGGAGCGCTCGCACGACGCCGACCGCGCCCTGAGGGTGGGACACGCCCGACCCGCGGACAGCGTGCGCGCCGCCGTCGCCCACGCCCTCGCGGGCCGCGGCGAACCCGCGCGGGCCACGTTGCGCCGCGCGGTCACCGACGCGCACACCACACTGGAGTCGGGAGTGGAGATCGGCCCTGACGGCGCGCCCGAACCCGGCCGTCTGCGCACCCACCGGGCGCTCCTGCCCGGCCTGGTGCTCACCGCGCCGATGACCTGGTCGGTTCCCCCAAGGGCGGTGGACTGGCGCTGCCTGGCCCGCGCCTGCCTGGCCACGGACCAGATCGGTCTGCGCTCCACCCGTGGCCGGGGGCGGGTCGACGTGTACCTGGCCCGCCCCCCGCTACCAGC
>NZ_LAVM01000070.1:0-30142 GCF_001083815.1 Nocardiopsis sp. SBT366
CCCTGTTGTGGGGTGGGAGAGTAGGTCGCTGCCACGGTTTTTCTTGATAGGGGAGGGGAAGGGCTTGTCCTTTGGGGCGGGTTCTTTCCCTTCTTTTTTGTTGGGGTTGTTTGTGCGTTTGTGAATCGTGTTTTTTGGGTTGGGGCATGAGAGAACCCCCGGGGCCAAGGGCTCCGGGGGTGTGGGCGTTGGTGGTCGCTCCTCAGCCGTGGAGGTCGGCGGCCTCGATCTCCTCGCGGGTGATGCCCAGGATGAAGGCGATCGTGTCCAGGTAGGGGACGTTCACCGACGTGTCCGCCTGCTGGCGGACCACCGGCTTGGCGTTGAAGGCCACGCCCAGTCCCGCGGTCTGGAGCATGTCCAGGTCGTTGGCGCCGTCGCCCACGGCCACGGTCTGCTCAAGCGGGACCCCGGCCTCCTCGGCGAAGCGTTGCAGTGTGGTCGCCTTGCCCTTGCGGTCGATGATGGGGCCGAGCAGTTCACCGGTGAGCTCGCCGTCGACGATTTCCAGTGTGTTGGCGGCCGAGTAGTCCAGGCCGAGCCGCTCCACCAGGACGTCGGTGATCTGGGTGAAGCCACCGCTCACGATGCCGCACTCGTAACCCAGTCGCTTCAGGGTGCGGACCAGGGTGCGGGCGCCCGGGGTCAGCTGGATCTCGTCCCGGACCCGGTCGATGGCGGAGGCGTCCAGGCCCTTCAGGAGGGACACGCGGCGACGGAGCGACTCCTCGAAGTCCAGCTCCCCGCGCATGGCCTCCTCCGTCACCCGGGCCACCTCCTCCTCACAGCCGGCGTGGGCCGCGAGGAGTTCGATGACCTCGCCCTGGATCAGGGTCGAGTCGACGTCCATGACGATGAGGTGCTTGCCGCGGCGGTGCAGCCCGCTGGACTGCACGGCGACGTCCACACCCTGGGTGGCGGACTCCATCGCCAGCTCCGCTCGGAGCTGGTCCGGGTCGCCTCCGGAGATCTCCATCTCCACGGAGGTGACCGGGTAGCCGGAGAGCCGCTCGATCCGGTCGATGTTGGCGCCGGACCGGGCCACGCACGAGGTGATCGCGCCCAGGGCTCCGGGTCGCAGGGGTGCGGCGAGGACGGTGACGTGGAGCCGCTCCGAGGCGAACTCGTTCACCCGGCCGCTCCCACCGCCGTACTCGACCTCCATGTCGAGGTCGATCGCTGTCTTGTCCAGGGCGGAGCGGATCTCCTCGAAGACCCGCTGTCCGCTGACCCCGGGGGCGACCCGTTCGTCGACCTCCAGAACCGAGCCCAGGACCAGTCGACCGCCCAGGACGACCTGCTCGAGGTCGACGATGGTGACGGGAAAGACGGAGAGGGTGCTCAGAAGGCGTGCGCTGATGCCAGGGCGATCGCGCCCGGTCATCGTGACCAACAACGTGGATTCATCACTCATGGCAACACCCACGGTACTCGGCCGTGGGGCGGAAGTGACGGGCAGGGTCCGGGGTTTTCGCAGCTAGTTCACTATGTGGACACCTTGGCGCCTACTTCTCGCGGCGACCCTTGCGCTTCTTCTTGACCTTCTTGGCCTTCACGTCCACCCCGCCCAGCATGCACGTGCCGGTCAGACGCACGACCGGCGCGTTCGGGTCCGTGACCTGGTCCGTTCCGTGGAGGTCGGTGCCGCCCAGAATCGCCGACGTGTTGTTGATCACCCGGACCCCGTGGGGCACTGTGATGTCCACCCCGCCCATGATGACGGCGATCTGGATGGTGACCTCGTGCTGGCTCAGCACCGCCTCGCGAAGGTCCAGTTCCACCCCGCCGCACAGCACTGACACGTTGGTTCGGGGCTCCACCAGCCACCGTCCTCGGCGCTCGCAGCCACCGAAGACCGCCACCAGGTTCTCCGAGCCCTTGCTCTGTCCGGCCAGGTCACGGGCCTCGCTGCCGAGGATCTCCATGCCGCTGTCGGGGTCGCTGCGGTCCAGGGAGGTGAAGCCGGGCTGGGAGAGCCCTCCGGGGCCGGGCAGGTCGGAGATGATCGGGGACAGCTCCCCGATGGTCTTGGCCCTGTACAGGGTGTCCAGCCGCTCCTCGTGCTCGACCGGGCTGAGTCGTCCCTCGGCGAGGGCTTCACGGAGCCGTTCGGCAACCTGGTCCCGGTCCGCGTCCGAGGCTCGGATGTGCTCGGGTTGCATGATGGCGGCTCTCCTCCTCAGTGGGTCGGCCACGAACGGCCTCTCCCTCCAGTATCGGTCTGATCGGTCCCGCCGTGGATCAGGTGAATCCCCTGGCTTCACCCCGAGAAATCCCGACACTCCTCCCAGGGTCCCATCTACGACGGGGACGAGCCATACCCGTGGTCGAGGGCCGCGTGGGCGGCCACCAGGGCGCGGCGGACCGCGGCGTCCAGCTCGCGCAGCGCCTGCGCCCGTGTGTCGGCCTGGTGGGCGTTGAGACCGCGTCCCGACCCGGGTTCGGCCAGTTCCACGATCTTCGCGAGCCGCACGGCCTGCGCCGCGACCCGGTGCGCCCGCGCGGGGTAGCCGTGGGCGAGCAGCGGAGGGCCCGAGTCGCCCAGGGCCCCCTGCGCCGTGGGGGCGAAGCCCGCCACGTCGTCCACGGACTCCATCTGCTGGACCACGCGGAGCAGGGTGAGTTTCAGCTGCCGCTCGGCCTCGGGCAGGTCCGGTACCTGGGGAACGGTGTCGTTCGCCGGATACGGGGCCCACGAGACGCCCACGTAGGATGAACCACGCCGGTCGGCGGAGGGCACCAGCCCCACCTGCCGTTCGGCGAGCCGCATCAGCACCCCCTCCTGTGCCTCGATGGCGGCCTGGTTGAGTTCGGCCGGGCCCACCAGCCCGAACGGGTCACCCCAGGTGGGCAGCGCCAACCGGAACCCGGACAGGCCCAGTCCTCTCAGGCGTATCAGTGCGGTCCGCAGCGGTACGCCGCTGTCGAACGGCAGGTCGCCTGGAGGTACTGTCCCGATCAGGTTGGGGCCGCTCCGGCGCTCGACGGCGTCGACGGCGTCGTCCAGGCCGACGTGTCCGGACAGCCAGGCGTTGCCCCAGGCGACGAGCGGTGCGGACGTCAGATGCATTACTTCAGGGTAGGGCGGCCCGTGCACCGGCGTGGGACGTGACGATAGGAGGATGATGGACGGGCGTGTTCTGGGCCTGAGCGGGGTCACGGTACGACGGGGCGGCGAGCCGCTTCTCGACGGCGTCGACTGGTCGGTGCTGGAGGGTGAGCGCTGGGTGGTGCTCGGCCCGAACGGGGCGGGCAAGACCACCCTGTTGAACGTGGCCTCCAGCCAGCTGCACCCCACTGAGGGCGGGGTGGAGATCCTGGGGGAGCGGCTCGGCGCGGTGGACGTGTTCGAGCTGCGGCCGCTGATCGGTTACGCGGGTGCGTCCGTGTCCGGCCGGATCGAGCCGGGGACCCCGGTCCTGGACCTGGTCGTCAGCGCCGCCTACGGCTACCTGGGCAGGTTCCGTGAGGAGTACGGGACGCCCGACTACGGGCGGGCGCGTGCCCTGCTGGGCCACTGGGGCGTGGCCGATCTCGCGGACCGGGAGTTCCACACGCTGTCCGAGGGTGAGCGAAAGCGGGTGCTGATCGCCCGTGCGCTGATGTCCGACCCGGAGCTGCTGCTCCTGGACGAGCCCGCGGCCGGTCTGGACCTGGGGGGCCGTGAGGACCTGGTGCGTCGGCTGAGCAAGCTGGCGGCCAACGAGATGGCGCCCGCGCTGGTGGTGGTCTCCCACCACGTGGAGGAGATCCCGCCGAGCTTCACGCACGGACTGCTGGTCCGTGACGGACGGGTCGTGGAGGCCGGTCCGTTGGACGAGGTCATGACCGCGGAGAACCTGGGTGAGACGTTCGGTCTCACGTTGAAGGTGGAGCGTGACGGAGACCGTTGGACGGCGAAGGCCGTCTAGTAAATAGGGGGCGTTTATATGCGCGAAATGTATTGTCCGTAAAACCTATTTCCGTCCGGATGTGGTCGGCCCGGAGGGGTATGGGGTAGCGTCAACGTTCAGTGAGCGGATCGCTCTATTTCGGCGCGCTTTGATCATCCCCCGGGGCGAGCCGCGAGGGTGCGGTCCGCTCGCACGCTGCCTGTCACCCCCGTCAGGAGATCCGGAGCTGCCGCAGATGCCGCTGTTGAACACCGTTACCCGGTTCGACGTCGGGAGGGTGGGTTAGCCCATGGCCCCGATCATCATCGTCGTTCTCTTCGTCGCCGTACTTGTGATCATCTTCTGGCGAAGTGTGCGTATCGTGCCGCACTCGATGGAGGATGTCGTCGAGCGCTTCGGTAAGTTCCACCGAACGCTCAGTTCCGGCTTCAACATCGTGATTCCCGGTGTGGACCAGGTCCGTGAACGGATCGACCGCCGTGTCCAGGTGGTCAGTTTCCCGCCGCAGTCCGCCATCACCGAGGACAACCTGGCGGTCGAGGTCGACTCGGCGGTCTACATCCGGGTTGTCGACGCCTACCGCGCCACCTACGAGGTCGCCAACTTCATCCAGGCCGTCGAGCAGCTCACGCTCGCGACCCTGCGCAACGTGATCGGTGGCATGAACCTGGAGGGCACGCTCACCTCCCGGGACCAGATCAACCGCGAGCTGAAGTCCGTCCTGGACGAGGCCACGCGCGACTGGGGCATCGAGATCAGCCGTATCGAGCTGAAGGGCATCGAGCCGCCGTCCTCCGTGCAGGAGGCGATGGAGATGCAGATGCGCGCGGACCGCGAGAAGCGCGCCCAGCTGCTCAGCGCCGAGGGCGAGAAGCAGGCCGCCGTCCTGCGGGCCGAGGGTGAGCGCTCCTCGTCCGTGCTGCGGGCGCAGGGTAGCGCGGAGGCGCAGATGCTCACGGCCAAGGCCGACGCGGACGCGCAGACCCTGCGGGCCCGGGGTGAGGCCGACGCCATCCACATGGTGTTCAAGGCGCTGCACACGAGCCGGGTCGACCCGGACGTCCTCGCCTACCAGTACCTCCAGAAGCTCCCGGAGATCGCCAAGGGCGACGCCAACAAGGTGTGGGTGGTCCCGGCGGAGATGGGCAAGGCGCTCCAGGGCGTCAGCACCGCCTTCGACCGCATCCAGAACGAGGTCGTGAAGCTCCCGAACTGACCGGAGCGACCCGGACCCGTCCGGACACGAGGGGCCCCGCCGACGAACGAACGGCGGGGCCCCTCGTGTGTTCCCGGTCACCTCGCTGGTCAGGCCCCGGTCCGAGGGGCGCCGGACCCGGTCTCGTAGTCTGTTCTGGCCCTCGACGGACGGGGAGCGACGGATCGGGGGACGCCGCGATGGAACTCTGGGAGGCACTGGCCATCCTGCTCGCCGGTGTCGCCGCCGGCGGGATCAACGCCATCGCCGGTTCGGGCACGCTCTTCACCTTCCCGGTGCTGCTCGCGCTCGGCTATCCGCCGATCACCGCGACGGTCTCCAACAGCATCGGCCTGGCCCCCGGAACGCTCAGCGGCACCATCGCCTACCGGCGCGAACTGGCCGGACAGAAGTCCCGGCTGATCCGGTTCGGCACCATGTCCTTCTTCGGGGCGATCACCGGCGCGCTGCTGCTCATCTACCTGCCCTCGGGCGTGTTCGAGTCCGTGGTGCCGTTCATGATCGGCGGCGCGTGCGTGCTGATCATCCTCCAGCCGCGTATCACCAAGTGGGTCCGGGCCCGCAGGCCCGCCTCCAAGAACGGCGGCGTCCTCATGCCGCTGGGCGCCTACGGGGCCGGTACCTACGGCGGGTACTTCGCGGCGGCGCAGGGGATCATCCTGGTCAGCCTGCTCGGCGCGACCCTGGACGACGACCTCCAGCGTCTCAACGCCCTGAAGAACGCTCTCGCCACCATCGCCAACAGCACGGCGGCGGTCTTCTACATCGTGCTCGCGTCGCCCGCCTGGCCCGTGGTGGGCCTCATCGCGGTCGGGACGATCGTCGGCGGCTACTTCGGGGCCAACTACGGCCGAAGGCTCAGCCCGACCGCGCTGAGGATGGTCCTGGTGGTCGTCGGCCTGACCGCCGCGCTCCAGCTGCTCCTGGGCCGGGTCTGACCCTTCGGAACCGGAGTTGGGCGGTCGGCTCGGGAGGGTTCGGTCAGCCCCGGAAGTAGCCGCGCCGGTCGGCGTCGTCGATCAGGGCGGTGGCGTAGGCGCCCAGGGCCTCGGAGCCCTCGGAGACCAGCTTCACCTTCTCCAGGACCTGGGCCTTGGTCACGCCGAAGCGCACCCAGGCCCCGCCCTCGTTGTGCCAGTTGGCGAGCATGGGGGCCAGCCGGTCCACGGCGCGGGCGAACCGCGCCTCCGGGGTGAGGCGGGCCTCGAACTCGTCCCACAGCTCGCGGGCGCGGGTGGCCTGGTCCTCGGGGAGCAGGGGGAAGAGGCGGTCGGCGGCGGCGCGTTCGCGCTCGTCCTGCGTCTCGGTGTTGACCTGGTCGAAGAGGAAGGTGTCGCCGGCGTCGATCTCCACGATGTCGTGGATGAGGAGCATCTCGGCGGCGCGGTCGATGTCGGTGCCCTCGGGAGCGTACTCGGCGAAGGTTCGGGCGGACAGGGCCAGGTGCCAGGAGTGCTCGGCGGAGTTCTCCCGCCGGGAGCCGTCCACCAGCAGGTTCTGCCGCAGGACGCGCTTGAGTTTGTCCACTTCGAGGATGAAGCGCAGTTGCGCGTTCAACCGCTCGTTGTCGACCCCGCTGGCAATGACCGGTGCCGGTTCCGTCACGTGGTTCGCCCTCCTGATGGATGAGTCGAAACGGATCAGGTGGGACCGCGGACGCGGTCGCCACTGGATGATCCCATGGAACGTGTACTGACTGTCGCGGTGGCGTCCGGGAGGCGGACGCGGGGGAAGGCCGCGGGGTGGTGTGGGTGAACGTCGTCCGTCCGCGTGGCCGCACGGGCGCGGCGGTGGCCCGGAGCGCTGGCGTTCAGGGGCGCGTGGGTGCCTGGACCTGCCTGGAAGCGGTCAGGTGCAGGTGGAACCACTCGGTGAGCGCGCGGTCGGTGAGGACTCCGGCGGGGGTGAGCGGGCCCGGTTCGAGGCCGGGCTCCGGACCGATCGCGTGCGCGAGGTCGGGGACCACGATGTGACGGAGCGCATGTTCGGAGGTGCGGGCCGTGCCTGAGCGGGCGAGCGCGTCGTGGAGGGCTCGGCCGTGATCGGGAGGGCAGACCTCGTCCAGCCCCCCGTTGACGATGAGGACGGGGACTCCGGTGCGGGAGAGGGCCTCGGCGCGGGCGGTCAGGTCCAGCCAGTCGCGGGCCCGCTGGGCCTGGGGGCTCCACTGGTAGGGGACGCCCGTGCGGCGTTCGCGGGCGTGGACCGGCTGCGCGGGGTCCACGACGGGGTTGATGACCGCGGCCGCGCCCACCGGGAGCCGGTTCCCGGACAGCGCCAGGACGGCGGCGGTGGCTCCGGCGCCCACGCCGACCAGACCCACGGGGGTGTCCGCGACGGGGAAGACCGCTCTCAGCTCGTCGGCGACGCGGGGCAGCTCCGCAGCGGCCTCCTCGACGACGGGACCGAAGAGTTCGAGGAGGTAGTCGTGCTCGCCGCGCCGGTTGATCTCGGCGACCCCGCCCTCGGGCAGGCGGGCGCCGAACTGGGGGAGGCCGAGGTGGACCCGCCATGCCGGGAGGGACGCCATGGGGACGGCTCCGGCCAGGGCGGCCTGGCTGCGCGGCGGCTCGAAGGCGTGGAGGCCGATGACGAGCGGTGCCGGGGCCTCGGTGGCACTGGCCGGGGGCAGCGCGAGGAAGGGGACACCCGCGACGGTGCCGGTGACGGGTGCGGTCGTGGTGTGAGCTGTCGAGTCGGCTACCAAGAACGGTCGCCTCCGTCGGGTTCGGAGAATTGGGACAGGTAGCTGCTGACGAGGCGCTTGGCCTCGTGGACCAGGGCGGGGTCGCCTTCGGGGTTGTCGCGGAAGGCGAGCTTGAGGACGGCGTCGGCGGCCTCGACCGCCACGTGGATGGCGCGGTCGAGGTCGGCGTCGTCGGGGATGCCGGTGACGGAGACGATGATCCTGCGCAGTCGCACGGAGATCACGCGGTTGTTGTCGCTGCCGCCGTTGAGCAGACGCGGGTCGACGATGTCGCCGAAGTGCAGGCTGCGAAAGCCCGGCACGTGGCGGTGCATGTCGATGTACTCGTCGACGATGGCGTCGACGGCGATGGTCCAGTGGGTGAACGAGGCGTCGGCCAGCCGCTCGGTGACGCGGGCGCCGAACTGGTCGAGGAAGCGGAGTCCGAGGGCCTGGGTGATGGCCTTCTTGTCCGGGAAGAACTGGTAGACGGAGCCGATGGCCACCCCGGCGCGTTCGGCGATCCGGGTGGTGGAGAGGTTGTCGTAGCCGACCTCGTCGAGGAGGTCGGCGCAGCAGTCGAGCATGCGCTGGACCCGGACCATGCTGCGTTGTTGGGCGGGGAGCCTGCGCAGGGGCGCCTGCGCGAAGGCGAGTTCGTCGTTGGCGACGCTGGCGGGCCCACGGCCCTCACGCGTCGCGGCCCCGTTGTTCGCACCGGGAGCCCGCCGTGCGCGCGGGGGCGTTGAGCTTCGGGAATTAGTCGTCACGAAGCCTATGATGCCTTTCCGGAATCACCTGGTTCCGGGGAAATTCCAGTTTCGTGCGGAGGAACCTCGTCCAGGGGCGGCCAGCGGCCGTGTGGTCGACGTTGTGCCAGGTGGGGGCGGGTGTCAGGGGTCGGAATCGAAGTTGCCCCATTGGTCTGTTGTGTCGCCCTCTGTCGCTTTGGGTAGTCGCGATGTCGCGTCGTGAATGTCAGGGCCGTGCCCCGCGCGGGCGGTCGTGGCATCGTGGGGCCCGTGCCCGACGCCGCGCACGCATCCCTCCAGGAGGTTCTGGCCATGACCACCGCAGCCCCCGACACCACACCCGAGGAACTCGACTCCGTACTGGAGCGCGCGGCCGCCGCCGCACCGCTCTACGCCGCCCTGCCCGCCACCGAACGCGCCCGCGCGCTGCGGGGGGTGGCCGACGCTCTGGACGCCGCGGCCGACACCCTGGTCCCCGTCGCGATGGCCGAGGCCCACTACCCCGAGGCGCGCTGCCGGGGTGAGCTGGGCCGGACCACCTTCCAGCTCCGCCTGTTCGCGGACGTCCTGGAGGAGGGCGAGTACCTGGAGGCGATGCTCGACCCGGCGGACCCGGACTGGGGTACGCCCCGTCCGGACGTGCGGCGCCTGCTGGTTCCGCTCGGCCCGGTGGTGGTCTTCGGCGCCAGCAACTTCCCGTTCGCCTTCTCCACCGCGGGGGGCGACACCGCCTCCGCGCTGGCCGCCGGCTGCCCGGTGGTGTTCCAGGCCCACCCCGGGCACCCGGAGCTGGCCCGACTCACCACGGAGCTGGTCGTGGCCGCCCTGGTCGACGCCGGGGTTCCGGAGGGGGTCTTCGCCCTGGTGAACGGCTTCGAGGCGGGCAGGCGCGCGGTCACCCACCCGCTCACGCGGGCGGTGGGCTTCACCGGTTCCATCCCCGGTGGACGAGCCCTGTACGACCTCGCCGTCTCGCGTCCGGAACCCATCCCGTTCTACGGGGAGCTCGGCAGCGTCAACCCGGTCTTCGTGACCCGCGCGGCGATGGCCGCCCGTGGGGAGGAGATCCTGGACGGCTACGCGGGTTCGGCCACGATGGGCTCGGGCCAGTTCTGCACCAAGCCCGGAGTGGTGTTCGTCCCCGAGGGCGCCAAGCTGGACTCGCTGGTCGCCGACTTCGAGGGCCGCGCCGCCGCGCCGCTGCTCAACGACCGGGTGGCCGAGGGCTTCGCCCGCGGAGTGGACGCCCTCTCCGCGCACCCGGCCACGGAGGTGCTGGTCCGGGGACGTGAGGGCGCCGAGGGGTGGTCTCCCACCCTGCTGCGCACGGAGCTGGACTCCCTGCTGGAGCACACCGAGGACCTGCTGACCGAGTGCTTCGGGCCCGCCACCCTCGTGGTCACCTATCCCGACGAACGCCGTCTCCTGGAGGTGGGCGGAGCCCTGCACGGTCAGCTCACCGTCACCGTCCACGGGGAGGAGGACGACGCCGTGGCCCCGGCGCTCCTGGCCCTGGGCGCCTCCGTCGCGGGGCGGGTGATCTGGAACGGCTGGCCGACCGGGGTGGCGGTCACCCACGCCATGACCCACGGCGGCCCCTACCCGGCCACGACCGCGCCCGCGCATACCTCGGTGGGCAGCACCGCGATCCGCCGGTTCCTTCGGCCGGTCACCTACCAGTCCGTTCCACAGCCGCTGCTGCCGCCGGAGCTGCGGGACGGCAATCCGTTGTCCGTTCCCCGGAGGGTGAACGGCGGGTTGCCGTCGGAGTGAGCTCCCGCCGTCCCGGGGCTCAGGAGTGGGTCGCCTCGTAGGTGCGGCGGAAGGCCGCGACCCGGTCGTGCCGCGCCATGGCGCGGCGGTAGACGGGGACCACCAGCAGCACCAGCACGATGGCGGGTGTGAGCTGGACCAGCGTCCGGGGCTCGAAGCCCGGTCCGATGATCTCCGCGAGGGGCCGGACCGTCACGAGGGTCAGGAACACCACCAACGGGACGAGGTGGTGACGGGGGTCGCTCCCGTACCCCGTGTGGGTGGACATCTGGTGGGCCAGGCGGTTGGTCCCGTGGTCCGGGCCGAGTCCGCCGCTCTCCGCCTGGAGCCGGGCGGTGGCGTAGCGGACCGGGTCGGTCTCGGCCACCTTCGGAAGACTCCGGGCGTAGAGGGCGAGGAGGCCGGCGACCACCAGGGCGGCCACGAGCATGGCGACCGTGACCCCGGCCAGCAGCCAGCCGGGTGCGCCGGTCGGGTCGGTCAGTGCCGGAGCGGCGGAGACCAGGGCCAGGAGCGCGACCATCGCCCCCGCGACGAGTCCGCCGCCGAGTGCGAAGCCGACCGGACGGTTCCGGGCGTGGACGCGGACACGGGCACCGAGGACCTGGGTGCCGGTGGGTCGGGGCAGTGCGGCGTCGGGCGCGGTCATCGTCTGCTCCTTTGCGGACTGTGAGGTGAGGTTCCAGAACCTACGCGGGTAGGAGGGGGTGCAACCATGCTCTTTGGTCAGCGTTCGAGAGCGGAGTTCCCCAACTTTCGTCAGGTTGCCCGTCCCCGGTGGCGGCCGGGCGGGCCGTGCTCCTAGGTTGGCGCCATGGACCAGAACCCCACGTCAGACCTTCGTCCGCTCGTCCGTGACCTGCCCAAGGTCGAGCTGCACGTCCACCTGGAGGGCTCGATGCCCGCCGAGACCCTCTTCGAGCTGGCCACCAGGCACCGGGTGGCGGACCTCCCCGGCACGCTGGATGAGCTGCGGGAGTGGTACGTCTTCACCGACTTCCCGCACTTCGTCGAGGTCTACCTCGCCTCGGTGCGCACCCTGCTGGACGAGGCCGACTTCGCCCTGCTGGCGTCGGTGGCCGCCGAGCGGCTGGCCGCGCAGAACGTGCGCTACGCGGAGGTGCACGTGAGCCTGTACGCCCACCTCATGCGCGGTGTCCCGGCGAAGGTGGTCTTCGACGGGATCGAGCACGCGCGTGTGCGGGCCGAGCGCGAGCACGGCATCCAGCTGCGGTGGATTCCCGACTTCCCGGCGGACTTCGGGGTGGAGTCGGCCGAACGCACCCTGGACGCGGTGCTCAGGGAGGGGCCGCCCAGCGTGGTGGGGTTCGGGGTCGGCGGGGTGGAGTCCCCGCTCGCTCCGTACGCCGAGGTGTTCGCCCGGGCCCGCGCGGCCGGGCTGGCCAGCCTCCCGCACGCCGGTGAGCAGGCCGGGCCGGAGCGGGTCCGGGAGGCCCTGGACCTGCTGGGCGCCGAGCGGATCGGGCACGGCATCGACTCGATGAAGGACCCGGCGCTGGTGGAGCGGCTGGTGGACGCGCAGATCCCGGTGGACGTGAGCCCGACCTCCAACATCCGCACGCGCGTGGTGGAGCGAATCGAGGAGCACCCGCTGCCCGCCATGCTCGACGCGGGTCTGCTGGTCACCCTCAACAGCGACGACCCCACCCTGTTCGGCAGCGACCTGAGCGGGGAGTACGGGATCGCGCACGACCTGGTGGGCGCCCAGGGGCTGGTGCGCCTGGCCCGCAACGGCGTCCACGCCTCCTACCTGGGCGCGGCCCGCAGGCACGCGTTGCTGGCGGAGATCGACGCCGTCGCCGAACGGCACGGAGCGGCCTGAGTGCCCGGGGCCGGGGACCCGGGAACCCCGGGCCCCGGACACGGGTTCAGCGGGCGGGCCCGTAGGTAAGGTGTCGCAGCACCGTCTCGGCCGGGCCCCGCTGACCACGGCGACGCATGAGGTCGGCGAGGACCACGGTGGTCGCCCACACGGCCACGGCCACGCCGACGCCGATGGCCGGGGACGTGAGCTGCACGTGGAGCGTGTAGGAGGAGAAGAGCACCGCCCACACCACGGACTGCGCCAGGTAGAAGGTCATGGAGCGCTGGCCGAGGGCGGACAGCGCGACGGTCACCCGCCCCCGGGAGTGGTTCGTGCGGACGGCCACCAGGGCGATGAGCGCGGCGTAGCCCATGCCTCCCAGGTATCCCGTCACCTGGTGCAGGGGCGCGACGAACAGCATGTCCAGCGCGGTGGGGTCGGTCCACACACCCGCCTTCGTCAGGGCGAAGGGGACCGCACCCAGCACCGCGACGGGGACGCCGACCAGCGCGGTCGTGCGCAGCAGGCGAAGGTGCTCCTGCGGCTTCTCCAGGACACGGTGCCGGGCGGCGAGCACGCCGATGAGGAAGGGCACGACGGTGCTCAGGAACATCATCACGATGAGGACCGGGTAGATGGTCACCCGGAAGAGGAACTCGTTCACGAGGCCGTCGGGCATCAGGGGGAAGCCCAGGCCGGACACGGCCCCCTCGGCGGCGACCAGGGCGTGGGCGGTCGCGGCCAGGGGCAGCCAGGCCAGGGCCATGATCACCAGGGTGCGGTCGCGGAACCGCAGCACACCGACCAGGAGCAGGGACACGGCGCCGTAGACGGCCAGGATGTCTCCGGGGAAGAGCAGCACGCCGTGGGCGAGGCCGAGCACGACGAGCCAGAAGCCTCGTCGGCGCAGGAGGGCCCGGGTCCAGCGCCACTCGCGTCCCTGTTCGGTGCGGCGGCGGTGGATCTGCGCGAGACCGTAGCCGAACAGCGCCGCGAACATCGGGTAGGCGCGCAGGTCCACGAACATCACCGTGCCCGCGGTGGCGATCCGGTCCAGGACGCTCGGGGTGGTCTCGGTGCCGCCGATGAACACGGTGAACAGGTGCGTGTGGGCGAGCGCGATGACCAGGAGCATGATCCCGCGTGCGAGGTCGGGGGCGAGTGAGCGGCGGTCCGGTGCGAGGGGACGGTTGGCGGTGTCCGGCACACCGTGTGTGGACACGGGCGTCTGGGTCATGGTGGTCTCCGGGGGCCGTGGTGGTGGATGCGGCGCACGGGTGAACGCTGTACGCGCTCGGGCCCGACGCATGTGAACCGCCGGGTAGTGCACCTTGTGCGTACACTATAAACACGAAAGTCCCCCAGAGGAAACCCGCTTTCTGCTGGAACATATGCGTGAATGCACTAGTGCACCAGGGGTCGGTGCGGAGGTGTCGGCCGAAGGTGCCGTGTGCGCTGCGGTGCCCTGGGGGGCAAGTGCACTAGTACACTGTCGAGCATGGTGACGTGGCTCTGAAAGAGGACAGCATGGACGCTGAGGACGGGCTCTCGCCCTACGAGCGGATCGTCGCCGACATCCGCGCCGACATCGACTCGGGGGAGCTCCCGCCGGGTTGCCGGGTTCCCTCCACCCGGGAGATCACCCGGCGGTGGGGCGTGGCCATGGCCACCGCCACCAAGGCGCTCTCGGTCCTGCGCAGGGAGGGGCGGGTGGAGGCCCTACGGGGAGTCGGGACCGTCGTCAGTCGCGCCCCCGCTCTGGGAGAGGCCGCGCCCGGGACAGAGAACGGACCAGCGACCGATCCGTCGTCCGATCGCGAACCCGGGCCCCGTGCCGACCGCGAACCCGAACACCCGGCCGGACCACGGGTGGCGCGGGAGCGCGGCACGCGGGAACCACGGGAGCGTCCGCGATCCACCCCGAGAGTGGAACGCGGCCCCCACCCCGAGTCGGGTCTGACCCGCGAGGGCATCGTCCTGGCCGCGATCGCCGTCGCCGACGCCGAGGGCCTCGAGGGCCTGTCCATGCGCCGGGTCTCGGTCGAACTCGGGGTGAGCACCATGGCCCTGTACCGGCACGTCGCGAGCAAGGGCGAACTGCTCACCGAGATCGTCGACCACCTCTTCACGGTCCACGCCCTGGCCGAGCCCCCGCCCTCCGACTGGCGGGAGGCCTTCGAGGTCGCCCTGGTGCGTGAGTGGGAGATCTACCGCAGGCACCCCTGGGCCGCCCGGCTGACGGTGATGGCGGGCGGGGTCGTCACCCCGGCGCTCCTGAGGAACGGTGAGTGGATGATGCGGGTGATCGTCGCCCAGGGCCGCACCCCCGACGAGGCCCTCGAGATCCTCACCATCGTGTCCGCCTACACCTCCGGTATGGCGCTCCAGGCCACGCGGGTGGCGTTGGAGGAGCACGAACACGACATGGACGCCGAGCACTGGTGGCGCTCCCGATTCCCGTTGTTCCAGCGGTTCGCCGCCGAGGGCAGATTCCCCACCATGCTGAGCGTCTCCGGCCCGCCCGACGTCAACGGCATGTTCGCGTCCGGCATGCGGCGTCTGCTGGACGGGCTCACGCCCTGGATGGAGGGCACCGGCGCCCCCTGAACCGCCCGACGTCCCCGCGCAGGCACCGACACGCCCGTGACCTGCCCCCTTTCGACCGCCTCCCCCCGCAGACTTGTGCGCGTACGTGTCGGTCGGGGGAGGCGTGTTGGAGCAGGACGCCACGCGGGACGGGTACCACTGGGAGGTCCCCTGCCGGGGGCGTCGGCGCGGGGGGTGGCGGGCCGCGGTCGGCCGGTGGATGACGTCGCACCAGGTCGACGACGTGGGCGGTGCCGGGTCCCGGCCGCGCGCCGAACGGCAGCACTCGTGGTGGAAGGTCATGTGTCTGACCGGCGTGGACTACTTCTCCACGCTGAGCTACCTCCCCAGCATCGCCATCCTCACGGCCGGGGCCCTGTCGCCGGTCGCCACCCTGCTGATCGTGCTGCTGACCCTGTTCGGCATGCTGCCCATCTACCGCCGCGTGGCCGAGCGCAGCCCGCACGGGCAGGGGTCGGTGGCGATGCTGGCGCACCTGCTGCCGGAGTGGCGGGGCAAGTTCCTGGTCCTGTGCCTCATCGGCTTCGTGGCGACCTCGTGGATCGTCACCATCACCCTCTCCACCGCCGACGCCACCGCGCACCTGGGGGCCAATCCGTACACCCCGCAGGCGGTGGCCGACCATCCGGTCCAGGTCACCCTGGTGCTCCTCGCCCTGCTGGGCGCGGTGTTCCTCGCGGGGTTCAAGGAAGCGGTCCGGGTGGCGATCCCCCTGGTGGTGCTGTTCCTCGCGTTGAACCTGGTGGTCGTGGTGGCGGCCCTGGCGCACATCGCCGCCCACCCGCAGACCCTGGCCCAGTGGGAGCTGTCCCTGACCGGCGACGGGCTCTGGTCCACCACCGGTGTGGTGCTGCTCGCCTTCCCGCTGCTGGTCCTGGGGCTGTCCGGGTTCGAGACCGGTGTGAGCATGATGCCGCTGGTGAGTTCGGAGGGCGCCGACGACGAGGAACGGATGCGGGCCCGCATCGCGGCCACCCGCAGGCTCCTCACCACCGCCGCCGTCATCATGAGCTTCTATCTGCTGGCGACCACCTTCGTCAGCGGGGTGCTGGTCTCCCGTGCGGACGTGGAGGTCGGGGGTCCGGCGGCCGACCGGGTCATGGCCTACCTTGCGCACGACCTGCTGGGTGAGGGGTTCGGCACCGTCTACGACGTCTCGACGATCCTCATCCTCTGGTTCGCGGGGGCCTCGGCGATGGCCGGGCTGATCAACATCGTGCCGCGCTACCTGCCCCGGTTCGGGATGGCCCCGGCATGGGGGACCGCCGTCCGGCCCGTGGTGCTGGTGTACACGGCCGTGACGATGGTGATCACGATCGCCTTCGGAGCCAGCGTGGACGCGCAGTCCGGTGCCTACGCCACGGGCATCCTGGCGATGCTGGTGACCTCGGCGGTGGCGGTGACCATCATCGTGCACCGCAGGCGGGCGCTGGCGGCGACCGTCGGGTTCTCCGTGCTGACCGTCGTGTTCGGGTTCGCGCTGGTGGACAACATCGTGAGCCGCCCGGACGGCCTGGCCATCGCGCTGTTGTTCGTGGTGGCGATCATCGTCGTGTCGCTGGTCTCGCGCGCCCTGCGTAGTACCGAACTGCGTGCGCACTCGGTGGACCTGGACCCGACCGCCCGGCGGTTCGTCCGGGAGGCGGCGCGGCACGGCAAGCTCCTCCTCTTCGCGAACCGGCCGCGCTCGGGGGAGGCGGACGAGTACGCGGCGACCGAGGCCGAGCAGCACCGGCTCAACCCGGTGTCACTGAAGATCACCCCGCTGTTCCTCGAGGTGCGCGTCCACCATCCCTCGGACTTCGAGGGCACCCTCACCGTGCGGGGGACGTGGGTGCACGGGCACCGGGTGCTGCGGGTGAGCAGCCCCGCGGTCCCCAACGCGCTGGCGGCGGTGCTGCTGTGCGTGCGTGACGCCACGGGGAGCATCCCGCACTGTTACTTCGCCTGGTCCGAGGTCTCACCGGTGCGCGCGTTCTTCCGGTTCCTGGTGTTGGGCGCGGGGGGTACCGCTGGTTTCACCCGGGAGATCCTGCGGGAGAACGAGTTGGACGCCGACCGTCGGCCCGTGGTGCACGTGAGCTGACCCGAGGAGCCGGGGCGGTCCCCAGCCCTCCCGGGAGGGGCCGGTCCGCGCGTCCGTGGTCCGGTCAGGCGGGGGAGTCGGACAGCGGCAGCTCGCACTGGGCGCGCATGTCCACCCAGGACCGGTGGGCCCGGTCCGCGCTCTCCCCCTCGTGGGGAACCGGGACGCCGCCCTGGATCCGGGCGGGGGCCCAGTCGGCCTCCGTGACGTCGCCTTGGTCGAAGGTGAGGGTCAGCACCCCGGTCTCGGCCGTGGCGCCGCTGAAGTTGTAGAACACGAAGTTGCTCAGGCCGTAGTGGACGTAGGCGCCGCGCTGGTAGCCGCCGGGGGAGAGCACGTGCGCGTGGCCGCCGACCACGGCGGCGGCGCCCGCCTCGGACAGTTCGTCCGCCAGCTGCGGGGCGTGCGGGAGCGGGCAGTGCGCGCCCTCCAGCCCCCAGTGGAGGAAGACCACGACGTTGTCGTGCTCGGCGGCGGCCTCGGAGACCGCGCTGACCATGCGTGCGCGCATCTCGCCCTTGGTGGAGGCCAGGCCGGGTTTGCCCTCGCCCGCGGTCCACTCGGGGATGAGGTGGTCGTCGATCACGTCGGTGGCGCCGAACAGGGCGATGCTCTGGCCGTTGACCTCGGCCACGTGCGGCGTGTAGGCCTCGTCCGCGTCCCGGCCCGCACCCACGAGAGTGACGGGGGAGGCGTCCCCGTTGTCGAGGGTGTCGAGCAGGCCCTGCTCGCCGTAGTCCATGCCGTGGTTGTTGGCGACGGTGGCCACGTCGACACCGGCCGCGTCCAGGGCTTCCAACGAGCTGGCGGGCGCGCGGAAGACGAAGTCCTTGCCCGGTACGGGGTTGCCGCCCTCGGTGACGGCGGTCTCCAGGTTGACCATGGCGAGGTCGGCGGCGGACAGGCGTGTGGAGATCGGGTCCAGCGCGGTGGCCGGATCGTCCAGGCGGGAGCGGAGCAGTCCCTCGAACATCACGTCACCGCCGAAGGCGACGGTGAGGGGTTCCGGGTCCGGCTCCGGCTTGGGTTCCGGGGCCGGGTCCGGAACCGGCCCCGAGGAGGGCCGGGGTTGCGCGGGTCCCTCGGAGCCGGGGACGAGGGTCCCCACGCCGAGTTCGCCGTGGTCGCCCGCCGAGGAGCAGGAGGCGACGAGGGTGAGGGCGAGCGTGGCGGTCCCGGCCGCGATCGACCTGCCCAAACGTGGGCGCGGGTGTTCTGGGTTCATGCGTGCTCCAGTGAGGGAGCGCAGAGTGCATGTCCTTCCGGTAGGACGCGACCCGGCTGGCTCCGGTTGGCCCTGTGTGTGGGCGGTGCTCGCGGCGGGTCCCGACCCGCGCCGACTGACTTACTCCTCGTGCCTGCCTCATGCCGGAGGGTGATTGCTCTTGGGTGTGCGGTGCCGTTGGTGTGTGTGGTGGGGAGGCGTCTCGGGCCAGGTTAAGCCGCTCTGACCAGCGTTTTTGGGTCTCCCGTGGTTCGTGGCGCGTCGCCGTGGGCGGGTGGCGGGACTCGGCGGCGCCGGTGTGTGCGTGTGGGCCCGGGGAGGGTCGCGAAAAGGGGGGACTATTCGGGCATAAAGTGCGATCCGCTTAATTGTGTGCGCAGGGTATGAGGCGCTGGGTGGCTGGCCCGAAACGAATCTACGAAGTCGGTTAGTTTCTATTTGTTGAGCGCCGGTGGCGGGGCCCCTGAGTGTCCAGTGGCTTTAGTTGTCGCGAATTCGGCGCTCAGTGAGTTGAAACGAACCCACCTGAACAGGAAGAATGACTCTACGTAATATTCCATGGGCGTAGGGTGTTCATGATTCGCGTCAACATTTCCGGAATAGGCCTGCGCGGACTCCCAGGCTGCTAACGTTTCGGTCCGTTGGCAGTTCCGGGTCGGAAAGAACTCCGCGATAACCGGGCCGACACCCATGTCTTGAGCAAGCGGGCCACCCCGCCGTCCCGACGTCTTCGTGGACGGGTCCGCTCGCCGTGTGACCCGGGGCGACCGCATCGACGGTCGCCGGTCTCGGGCTCACGGCTCGCGCCTCTCGGCGCATCCCTGGCAGCACATCGTGAAAGGGTCCAAGCCGCACCATGCGAAACACGTTCCGTTACACCTTCGCCACCGCACTGACCGCGGGGCTGGTCCTGGCGCCCTTCAGCGCCGCGTTCGCCGACGTCCAGACCGACGGCTCCGGCGGTGTGGCCAGCGGAAACCAGATCGTCGTCCCCGTCGACGTCGAGGCCAACCTGTGCGGTAACTCCCTGGCCGTCCTCGGCATCTCCAAGGCCACGTGCACCAAGGTCTCCGAGGTCCTCTACGAGAACAGCGGGCAGGGCGCCAGCACCGACGGTTCGGGTGGCGTGGCCAGCGGAAACCAGATCGTCGTCCCGGTGGACGCCGCCCTGAACGCCTGCGGCAACTCCGTGGCCGTGGCCGGGATCTCCGAGGCCGAGTGCAAGGAGGTGGTCGAGGTCCTGGAGAAGGAGGCCGAGGACGCTCCCTCCACCCTGACGACCGACGGTTCGGGTGGCGTGGCCAGCGGAAACCAGATCTCCGTCCCGGTGGACACCGCCATCGAGATCTGCGGCAACTCCATCGCCGTCCTGGGCGCCTCCAGCGCGCAGTGCACCACGATCATCAACATCATCCACGCCTCCCCGGACAACGAGGGCGCTCCCTCCGCCGCCACGAGCGGCGCCGGCGGTGTGGCCAGCGGCAACCAGGTCTTGGTGCCGGTCAACGCGGCCGTCGACATCTGCGGCAACGCGGTGTCCGTGCTCGGCATCGCCGAGGCCTCCTGCGTGGAGACCATCTCGGAGAAGCCCGAGGAGCCGGAGACCCCGGAGGAGTCCGAGAAGCCCGAGGAGCCGAAGACCCCGGAGGAGTCCGAGAAGCCCGAGGAGCCGAAGACCCCCGAGGAGTCCGAGAAGCCCAAGGTTCCGGAGAAGAACGAGGAGACCGACGAGAAGCCCGCTCCCCCGCAGGAGGCCGGTGAGGAGCTGGCGGTGACCGGTGGCGCCCTGGGCGGTCTGGTGGCCGCCGCCGTGGCCGCGATCGGCGCTGGTGGCGCCGGCCTGTACTTCGCCCGCAAGCGCAGGGCCGCCACCGCCGACGACGAGTAGTCGGCCCGCCCGGAGCACCGGGCCAGGAGCGCGGACGCGACGCGCCCGACCCACGGGGTCGCCGGGAGACCGGCGGCCCCGTCCGCGTGTATGGGGTCGGTGCGGGGCGGCCGGGAACGTCTCATAACCTCGAAGACGTGCTCAAAGTCCTGTTCTCCTCACGCATGCTGGCCTTCCACGCGCTGGTCGTGGTCCTGGTGCCCGCCTTCGTCTGGCTGGGGTTCTGGCAGCTGGACCGCGCCGAGCAGCGCAGCGCGGCGGTCAACCTCCAACGGGACAACGTCGCCGCCGAACCCGTGGCCGTGGACCAACTCTCCTCCGTGGGCGAGGACGTCGCGCCCTCGGACCGCTGGCGCACTGTCGAGGCCACCGGCACCTGGGACCAGGAGAACGAGATCCTGCTCCGCAACCGGGATGGCTCCCAGGGGGTGGGCTTCCACGTGCTCACCCCGCTGGTCACCGGGGACGGTAGGGCCGTCCTGGTCAACCGGGGGTGGATCGAGCGCGGCGAGAACGCCCAGGACACCCCCGACGCTCCCCCGGTCCCCGAGGGCGAGGTTCAGGTGACCGGGCGCCTCCAGTTCGGGGAGACCGAGGAGAACACCGGACTGCGCGAGCGCGACGGTATGCCCGAGGGCCAGATCATGTTCGTGGACATGGACCGGCTGGCCGAGGAGCTGCCGTA
This sequence comes from Nocardiopsis sp. SBT366, assembly GCF_001083815.1. Taxonomy (NCBI): domain Bacteria; kingdom Bacillati; phylum Actinomycetota; class Actinomycetes; order Streptosporangiales; family Nocardiopsidaceae; genus Nocardiopsis; species Nocardiopsis sp. SBT366. Next base: position 20,637 of record NZ_LAVM01000070.1, read on the forward strand.
CCCGATCTACGGCGGGTACGTGGAGCTCACCGCCCAGGACCCCGTGCCGGAGGAGGCGCCCGAGCGGATCGCCCTGCGCGAGGAGAACACCGGCATGAGCGCCTCCTACGCCTTCCAGTGGTGGGTGTTCAGCGTCGTCGCCGTGGTGGGCTGGGTCGTCCTGATCCGTCGTGAGCTGCGCGACGCCCGTGAGGCCGAGGAGAACGGTGCCGGGAGCGGGGACACTGGTGAGGGAAGTGCCCAGGAACCGGAGGGATCCGGTGGCCCGGCCGAGCCCGCGCAGAGCGCTCGGCCGACCCGGACCTGAGCCGCGTCAGCAGCCCGAGGAGCAACGTGGACGATCAGATGGACTACCCGGCTCCCGGTTGGGTGGAGCGGCGTGCCGTGGCGGGCGACGAGAGCGCCCGCGCCGGTCGGCTGTGGTGGGACGGTGCCGCTGACGCCTACCAGGCCGAGCACGGCGAATTCCTCCGTGACGTGGGGTTCGTCTGGTCGCCCGAGGGCGTGGACGAGGCCGACGTGCGGCTGCTGGGCGACCTGGACGGCAAGCGGGTCCTGGAGGTCGGCTGCGGTGCCGGGCAGTGCGGCCGGTGGCTGCGGTCCCGTGGGGTGCGGGAGGTCGTGGGGTTCGACCTGGCCCGGCGGCAGCTCCAGCACTCCCGGAGGATCGACGAGCAGACCGGGCACCGGCTGCCCGCGGTGCAGGCCGACGCGCAGCGGATGCCGTTCGCCACGGGCTCCTTCGACGTCGTCTTCTCCTCGTTCGGAGCCTTTCCGTTCGTGCCCGCCGCCGAGACGGCCCTGGCCGAGGCCGGGCGGGTGCTCAGGCCCGGCGGACGGTTCGTGTTCTCGGTGACGCACCCGATCCGTTGGTGCTTCCCGGACGACCCCACCGAGCAGGGGTTGACCGTGCGGCAGAGCTACTTCGACCGCCGCGCCTACGTGGAGGAGGACGACGAGGGCCGGGCGGTCTACGTGGAACACCACCACACCGTGGGCGACTGGTTGCGGGGGATCGTGGCGGCGGGGCTGGAGTTCCGGGACATGGTCGAGCCGGAGTGGCCCGAGGGGAACGACCAGGTGTGGGGCGGCTGGGGGCCGGTGCGCGGCCGGATGATCCCCGGGACGGCGATCTTCTCGGCGGTCAAACCGGGGTAGCGGTACCCCGCGTCAGGCGAGCAGGCACCCGGGCGGGACGGAGTCGGTCGGCCGCACCCCGTTCCCGCTGACCCCGAACCGGTGGCCGTCGGCGTACATGCGGGCCGCGTCCACGGTGAGCACGACCGGCGAACCCCGGCGCGCGCCGACCCCCGCGGGCGGTCTCCCGGTCCGCCGACAGGTGCGCGTGGTGGCGGTTCATCGGGAGCAGCCCCTCACGGTGGATCGCGGGCAGGAACCGCCCGACGGTTCCGTGGAAGAGCAGTTCCGGTGGGGGCGCCGCCTCCAGGGAGAGGTCCGCGTCCACCGCGTGCCCCTGCTGGGCGCGGATGCGCAGTCCGTCGGGGCTGAGGGCGAAGCGCTTCTTGCCGTCGGTCCGACGATCTCCCGCAGTTCCTCGTAGATCAGGCCGAACCCGGCGCGGCGGCAGCCCGAGAGCAGGGCCTCGACCCTGACCAGCCCTGGGGGTCGAGGTCGAGGCCGACCCGGCCGCGATCGTGGCGCAGGACCAGGAACCTGGACGCGCGACGGATCTCCTTGTCGTTCACGACTTCGATGATCCCGGCGCGGGACGGATGGTCCCAGTGGCTTTCCGTGTCTCGCCGTCGGGTACGGGAACCGAGCAGTGGCTGTGCGGGTGTCAGTCGTGCCTGTCGTAGCGGTCGCGGTTGGCCTGGACGGTATCCATGTGTTCCTGTGCCCAGGTCCTGAGCTGGCGGGTGGTCTGGTGGAGCGAGTGGCCGAGGTCGGTCAGCGCATAGTCGACCGTCACCGGGACGGTCGGGGTGACGGTGCGAGTGACGAACCCGTCCCGTTCCAAGGATCGGAGGGTCTGGGTGAGCATCTTCTGGCTGACCCCCGCGATCCGGCGGGACAGCTCCGAGTACCGAAGGGACGTGGGCTCTCCCGAGCTGCCAGGGCCGTCACCGCCGAGGGCGCACAGGATCAGTACGACCCACTTGCCCGAGAGCCGGTCCAGGAGCTGGCGGCTCGGACACAGAGCGAAGAACGCGTTGTAGGCGTTCCTGTGCTGTTCCCGGCTCTCGGCTGCGGTCGTTGTCGCCACGACGATCACCTTTCACGCGGGGAGGTAACGCACTTCCAAGTGCGTACTTCCTACAAGAGAGTTGCTCTCCAATACTGGTGCACGTGAGGGTGGGGAACCACCCCCACCCGCACGCTAGGAAGGCACGACGAGATGACCACAACCCCGACCACGCCGCCCGGCGGCACCTGGAACCTCGGCGGCCGCACCGTCACCCGATTCGGGTACGGGGCCATGCAGCTCGTGGGCCCCTGGGTGATGGGGCCTCCCGCCGACCACGACGGTGCGATCGCGGTGCTGCGTGAGGCTGTCGAACAGGGCATTACCCACATCGACACCAGCTACGCCTACGGCCCGCGCGTCACCAACCAGCTGATCCGTGAGGCCCTGCACCCTTACGGGGAGTCGGTGCTGATCGCGACCAAGGTCGGAGCGACCCGCGACGCCGACGGCGGCTGGCCCATCGCCCGGGCCCCTGAGGACCTGCGCCAGCAGGTCCGGGAGAACCTCGAATCCCTCGGCATGGAGACCCTCGACCTGGTCAACATGCGCATGGGGGACGCCACCGGGCCGCAGCCCGGTTCTGTCACCGAAGCCATGGAGACCCTCGTCGAGCTCCAACAGCAGGGACTGATTCGTAGGCTCGGGGTCAGCAACGTCACCGCGGAGCAGGTCGCCGAAGCCCGCGAGGCCGCCCCGATCGTGTGCGTGCAGAACATGTACAACCTCGCCAACCGTCGGGACGACTCGCTGATCGACGAACTCGCCGCCGACGGGATCGCCTACGTCCCGTTCTTCCCTCTGGGAGGGTTCACACCTCTTCAAGCAGACGCCCTGTCGAACGTGGCCGCGCGACTGGATTCCACGCCGATGGCCGTCGCCCTCGCATGGCTGCTGCGGCGCTCGGAGAACATCCTCCTCATCCCCGGCACCTCCAAGGTCGCGCACCTGCGCGAGAACATCACCGGTGCCGCGCTCCCGCTGTCAGCCCAGGACGTCACTGAACTCGACGGCATCAGCCGCTGACGACACCGAACGCTCTGACGCGTCCCTCCAGCTCGCGGTCAGGCCCTCCGGCCCGGGCGGCGTAGGACCGCGGTCCCGGGGTACCCGAACCCTTGGAGGAAGCCTTCGATGAACGCATGGAGCGGTGAGTTCGAGAGCCGTGGACCCGGCGGGGTCACGGTTCGGAACGCGGTGCCCGACGACCACGGGCGGATCATCGCCGTGTGCGACGACTGGTGGGGGAGGCCGGTCGCGCACATCCTGCCCCGTCTGTTCCTCGACCACTTCGGAGGGACGTCCCTGGCCGTCGAGGACGACGAGGAGATCGCGGGCTTCCTGGTGGGGTTTCGGAGCCCGGACCGGCCGGAGGAGGCCTACGTGCACTTCACCGGGGTGGCGCCGAGGCATCGGCGTTCGGGGCTGGGAAGGGAGATGTACAGCCTGTTCGCCGACGCCGCCCGTGCCGACGGGCGTTCCCTGGTACGCGCGGTCACCTCACCGTCCAACGAGCGCTCGATCACCTTCCACCGGGCGATCGGATTCACCGTGACCGGACCGTTCGAGGACTACGACGGCCCGGGCCACGACAGGATGTGTTTCGCGCTCCAGCTGTAGACCCGGGTCACACCCCGTAGCGGTGATGGGCCTCGCTGGCCTGCGCCATGCGTCGCAGCGCCGCCAGGAGTCGTTCGCCCAGGACGGTGCCGACCACGACGGTCCTGAGCACCTCGTCCAGGCCGTCCAGTTCGCCGAGGACCTCGTGGTCCCGCCGGGCCACGTCGTCGGCGGCGCGCGCGTAGCCGTCGACCCACTCCTGTCCCAGGTCGATCCCGGAGTCCCGCAGGGCGGAGATCACCCGGGCCACCTCCTCGCGCAGCGGCGAGTCCGGGTGGACATACCAGCCGTGCCGGTCGGCGAGGGAGTCCACCTCCGCGAGCGCGTCCTCGGACGGTTCGGCGTCGCCCTTGGGGTCCACGGCCTTGAGGGTGACGCCCATGAGGTCGTCCAGGTTGGGTTCCTCGGCGTCGATCACCGCGAGCACGTCCCGTGCACCGGCCACGGAGAGCCCGCCGACCTCGGTGAGGGCGCTGACCAGGCGGAGCCGGTTGAGGTGGCTCTCGTCGTATCGGGCCTGGTTGGGGCTGGTGAGCTCGCCACGGTGAAGGAGGCCCTCCCGTAGGTAGAACTTGATGCTCGGTACGGGGACCCCCGAGCTCCGGCTCAGTTCCGAGATGCGCATGCCGTCCCTTCGAGCGCGAACGCCCTTGCGTCCGCGCGGCCTCTTATGGATAGTAGGAGTATCCGTAATGGATAGTGGAGCTATCTGTTTAAGGAGTCCCCCCATGTTCACTCCCTGGCACCGGCCCCTCATGCTGGCCACGTACCTCTTCGTCGTCATCCTCCTCGTCAGCGTCGTCGGCCTCATCGTGGACGACCGTCTCGTCAACGGCGACCCGGCCTGGCTCAAACCGGCGAAGTTCGCACTGTCGATGATCGTCCACGACGTCACCCTCGCCTGGCTGCTGTCCCTGCTCACCCGAGGCAGGCGGACCGCCTGGTGGCTCGGCACCGTGGTCGCCGCCATGACCGCGGGGGAGATGGTCCTGCTCGTTACGCAGGCGGGGCGCGGGCGGATGAGCCACTTCAACAACGCCACCCCGCTCGACGCCACGCTCTACACGGTGATGGGCGTCCTGATCATGGTCCTGTGGTTCGCCACCTTCGCCCTCGCGGTGATCCTCATGATCCAGCGGGTGCGGGAGCGCAGCACCACCTGGGCGATCCGGATCGGCATGGGCATCGCCCTCCTCGGCATGGCGGTGGGCCCGCTCATGACGGGCCCCACCCCGGAACAGGCCACCGGAGCCTCCGACGTGATCGGAGCCCACACGGTGGGGCTGCCCGACGGCGGTCCCGGTCTGCCCGTCGTCGGCTGGAGCACCGTCGGCGGCGATCTCAGGGTCGGTCACTTCGTGGGGATCCACGGGCTCCAGGTGATGGTCCTGCTGGCGCTGCTCCTGATCGCCCTCGGCACCCGCCATCCCCGTCTGAACGACGACGGCACCCGCCTCCGGCTGGTCTCCGTGGCGGGCGCCGCCTACGCGGGTCTCATGGTGCTGGCCGTCTGGCAGGCCCTCCGGGGCCAGTCCGTGGTCGCTCCCGACGCCCTCACCCTCACCGCAGCAGGCGCACTGGCGGCCCTCACCCTCCTGGGTCTGGCGTGGTCCCTGCGCGTATCATCCGGGCCATCGAGGAAGGGAAGAGGATGCGACTCAAGCTCGACCTGCACGACATCTTCAACAAGGGCACCAGCATTGACAAGGCCCTGAACGACATCATGGACGAGGCCGAACGGAAGCGCGCCAAGACCATCGAGATCATCCCGGGCAAGGGCTCGGGGCAGTTGAAGAAGCGGGTCTTGCGCTTCCTCGACCGCAAGGACGTCAAGGCCCGCTACCACCGCGTCGAGAAGGACTCGAAGAACTTCGGAAGACTGTTCGTCCACTTCAAGCACTAGGAGGGTCAGGGGTGGGGCAGGTGAGTCCCACTCCGACGGTGCTCACTGGACATGGCGTAATACTCGTATTACGATCGTGGTATGGCGAAGGTTCGCATCAGTATCAGCCTCGATCCGGATGAAGCGGAACGCGTCCGGTCCCACGCCGACCGTGCGGGTATGGACGTGTCGTCCTACCTGGTCAACGCGGCGATCCGCCAGATGGCCGAGGCTGAGGCCGCAGAGGCGGAGTTCGAGGGCATCGACGCGCTGATCTCCGAAGCCGAAGGGCGGGCCGAGGCCCACGGGCCCGTCGACGAGGTTGGCGAAGACTCTCTGAGCGCGGATGAGCGCCGTGAGGTCGACGAGGCGATGAACCTGGTCTATGGCGTCGGGGAGACCCAGACTCGAAGCAGGGGCGAGGTGGCGTGAGCGCTCGCGTTCCGGTCTACGACACGGGAATGCTCATTGCCTTGGCGGCGCGCAAGGCCAAGGCAGTTCAGATGCATCGGGGGCTCCTACGCTCCGCGCACCGGCCCGTGGTCCCCGGCCCAGTCCTGGCCCAGGCATGGCGTCCGGATCCGGCGACCGTGCACGCTATGAGCGCGGTCCTGAAGGAGTGCACGGTTCCCCAAGCCCGGTCATCTCCCTCTGCTCTGCGGCCCACGGGCGCTGGGCAGCCGGAGTGCATCGCGTGTGCGGCGGCTCCGGACATCACCGACTGGCGGCGTATCGGCGCGGTTCTGGGTGTGGCGGCCCTCCCCGCGAAGAAGCGCCCGGACGCCGTGGACGCCCTCGTCGCCTGGACCGCCGTGAAGCACCGTAGCGCCGTGGTGTTCACCAGCGACCCGGGGGACATCGCGGCCTACGTGGACGCGATCGGCACGGACGACGTGCACCTGGTCACGGTATGAGTCCCACGGCAGGAGCATGCTCGACGAAGGCGTGGTCGTCGTGAGGTCCACCGGAACCTCTGAGCGAATCGCGCCTACCTGCGCAGACTTGGCATGAGGTACACGCTTCCTGAACCGGTCGATCAGGTCCGCGGCCGCAGGACACTGCCGCTGTCGCCGTCCGCCCGTCCTCAACCGCGAGGCCCGCAGGGCCCGGCACGCGGTCGGCGGGATCAGCCGTCCCCAGCAGCTCCGGGCTGTGACGACCCGGTTCGGTGAACTCGCGGTTCGGTGCGAGGCGACGGCATCAGGTGAAGGGCGCGGGGCATGGGCGCGGGGCGGTACGTAGGGGTTGCACCTTCCGTAGCGGCATGTGGTCCAGTGGACTCACGTCCCGACCCCTTGAGGAAGGTCCCCGCCCATGCAGGTGTCTCTTGTGCCACCCCGTCAGGTCAAGATCGGTGACGCGGCGGCCTTCGTCGGCACTACGCCACGGGCGATTCGCCACTACCACGAGATCGGTCTGCTCCCCGAGCCTGAACGGGGCGGCGATGGCCGCCGCCGGTACGGGCACGAGGACATGATCCGCCTGCTGTGGATTCGCAGGATGGCCGACGCCGGAATCGCCCTGGACGACATCCGTGACGCCTTCAACACCGGCACGAATCCCGTCAGCGCCGACAGCGGAGACGGTATCGGGGGCACCCTGGAGCGGTTGGAGGAAACCCTCGCCGAGCAGGAAACAGAACTGCGGCGGCAACGGACCGCCGTGCAGCGGATGCGCACCGAAGGCAGCCGGATGGGTCTGCTCTCCGACTTCGTCACCGAACGCCTCAGGAGCCTGCCCGAGGGCTCCCTGCGTCAGGCGGACCTGGACACTCTGCTGGTTACTGAGCGGATTCTCGGCCCGCTCGGCGCGGCCGTCCAGGCCACCCGCTTCATCGCCCTGGCCACGCATCCCCCTCTGCGGGAGGACTCCGACCGCATCGATGCCGCCGAGGAGGCACTCGACGACACCGTCGCCGTCGACGATCCACGGGTGGCCCAAGTGGCCGCCGAACGGCACAACTTCGAAAGCGCACTGAATGCCGTCATCGAGGAGTCCGGCCTGGACGAGGACGACGATGCCCTCTTCGACGCCTGGGACACTTTGCACCCTGCTCCTGCTGATGACGGCGAGGACGAGACCCACCTCAGCACTGGCAGGAGGGAGGCAGGATCCATGAGCGCGTTCGAAGCCCTCGGCAAGATGCCCTACGACTTCTCCCCAGCCCGCCAACGCTGTATGGAACTGGCCGTGGAACTGTCCGTCCAAGGCTCACCCGCTACCTGAGACACGGCCTGGGAGGCCCCGGGGCGAGGTGGTGTGGGTGCCCGCGCGCCCCCGGAGTCGAGAGGGGAGTCTCCCCGAGATCGCATCACCCGACACGCATCAAGGCTCTGTTTCCCGTGCACGCGGGGATGACTCCGGTGACGAAGAACGGAGTGGGAACGCTGTGATCGATCTTCCCCTGGATCAGACTGCTGAGCGGGTGCTCGACGAGGTGACCGGAAGCGACCGCTCGGTGCTGGTGGAACACCTCTGGACCAGATTGAGGACGGAGCCCACCGGAATGGTCGCGGAGCTGGTCTCCAGGATCGACCTCCCCACGAGTCCGACCTCGATCGACCGAACGGTGCTGCTGGAGCGGGCGGGCCGGGAAGCGGAACTCTACGGCGACGTCACCGTGCGGTGCGAGTACCTGCCGCTGGGGTGGTTACGCGCCCTGAGCGACACCGACACGGGGCGAGGCCTGGCGACGGCACGTGAGAAGTTCCAGCTCCTGCGCGCCGACTGGGCCTTGGCCCAGTACGAGAGGCTCACGCCGCCGCCGTCCACCGGGGACTCCGACCGTCCGGTAGTGGTGCTCGTCGCCGGTGTGCCCGGCACCGGCAAGAGCACGGTGGCCGAGAGGCTGGGCCGCGTGGTGAACGCGCCGGTGTTCTCCATGGACTGGCAGCTTGGCGCGGTGGTGGGGTTCGGGGTCCTGCGTCCTGACAACAGGTCCCCGATGGCCGAGCTGATGATGACCTCCGCTGTGGCACGTCAGCTGAGCCTGGGTATGAGCGCGATCATCGACGCGACAGGGCACACCAGGGCTCAGCGGATTCAGTGGCGGTCGATCACCGAACGCATGGGTGGGAGGTTCGTCGGGGTGGAGTGCGTCTGCTCGGATGAAAAAGCGCAGCGGAGTCGATTGGAAGCCAGGTCCAGGGGCATCCCCTGTTGGCCTGACACGGTCTCGTGGGAGCACGTCCAGCACATGAAGAAGCTCTGGGAGCCGTGGGAGGAATCGCACCTGTTGCTGGACTCGGCGGCCAACTCGCCCGAGGAGAACCTGCGTCGAGTGCTGGACCTTGTGGAAGGTGCCGGTCAGTGATGGAGGGATTCCTGGTCAAGGCGTTGTGCTGTGAGGAGCTGCTCGACCAGCGGGATGCCCAGGTCGCGCGCCAGAGGCTGGAGGAGATCCGGTCAGGCGATGCCGAGGTCGTGTCCGCCGAGGATGTGGCCAGGGAGCTCGGTTTGTGACGGACTGACAGCCACCAGGCCCTCCGCCTCGGGAGGCCCTGCTCCCCGCGCACGCGGGGCTGGTTTTGGGGGGCGAATCCCCAGTCCCGACCCGCTGCTCCCCGCGCATGCAGGGATGGAGAGCCGAGGTCGCGACCACGCTCGCCCACATGGGCCTATGTTCCTGGCGTGGGCGGGGTGGCTGGGGCCCGGCGGGTGCCGGGCCCCAGCTTTTGTCGGTTCAGGTCGGGATGCCGATCTCGTGGGTGAGGGTTCGGCCGAGGGTTTCCAGGGTGGTCAGGCCCAGGAGGAGGGTGGAGCTGATGGCGGTGGCGGGCCATCCCCACCACCGGCGCGGTG
>NZ_LAVM01000071.1:0-36446 GCF_001083815.1 Nocardiopsis sp. SBT366
GGAGGAGCGTGGGCGGGGGGCGTCTGGGCCGCTCCCCCGTCCTTCTCACGGTCCTCTTCGAGGGCGGTGGCCCCGGTCTCCCCGGTGACCTCGGGCTTGGCTTCTTCCTTACCCGGCTTGACCGAGCGTCCGGCCCTGACCAGGAAGAACCCACCAACCGCCAGGAGGGCGACGACGACGATGATGCTTACGAGCAAGGTGATGTCCATAGCGCTCACCAGTCTCCCAGAGTGTCCGACGCGTTCGCGTCACGCCCCGGTGGCGTGCCGGGAACGATGCTGGCGGGGGGTGCACGGCCTCAGGTGCCCCGGTGGCGGGTGGTGCGCAGGATGATGACGAAGAACGGGGCGCCGAGGAAGGCGGTGACCACCCCGATGGGGAGTTCGGCGGGGGCGACGATGGTGCGCGCCACGATGTCCACCAGGACGAGGAAGGCGCCGCCCATCAGCACGGTGACGGGCAGGATCGCCCGGTAGTTGGAGCCCACGAGGCGGCGCACGATGTGCGGGACCACGATGCCGACGAACCCGATCAGCCCGCTCACGGAGACGGCGGCGGCGGTGGCCAGGGAGGCGGCGGCGATCACGACCATCCGCACGGCCGCGGGGTTGAGGCCGAGGCTGACCGCCTTGTCGTCGCCCAGGGCGAGCATGTCCAGCAGGTAGCCGGAGAGCAGCAGGACGAGCAGGCCGACGATCGCGTACGGGGCGATGAGGCGGACGTCGTCCCAGCCGCCCCTGCCGAGTCCGCCCAGCAGCCACGCGTAGATGCGTTGGAGCTGGTCCACACCCATCTGCTGGACGAGGGTCTGGGCGGCGGAGAGGAACGAGGAGACCGCCACCCCGGCCAGGACCAGGGCCGCGGTGCCTCCTCCCCCGGCGGTGGCGCCGAGCATGTAGGCGGCGGCCACCCCGGCCAGCGCGCCGACGAAGGCGGCCACCGGGACCAGGGCGCGCGGGTCGGCGAGCACCTCGTGGCCGAAGACCATGACCAAGGTGGCGCCCAGCCCGGCCCCGGCCGCGGCGCCGAGGAGGAAGGGGTCGGCCAGCGGGTTGCGGAAGACACCCTGGTAGGCGCCGCCCGCGGTGGCCAGCAGGGCGCCGACGATGGCGCCCATCACCACGCGGGGCAGGCGCAGTTCCATGAGGAGCGCCTCCTGCCGTTCGGTGAGCGGTGTCTCCACCCCGAACGGCAGGAGGCTGAGCAGGTGGCGGAGGATGTCACCGGCGGAGATCGAGGCGGCCCCCGCCGCGACGCCGAGGACCCCGGCCGCGAACAGCGCGACCGCACCGCCCAGCATCCAGCCCAGGGGAACCCCGAAGCCCTTCACGTGCCGCTCCCATCGCTCTCGCCCCCGTCTGTCCGCACCGGTGACCCGCGGCCCCGGTGGGCGGTACCGGGCCTACTGGTTGGCGGTCTCGACGACCGCGTCGCTCACGGACTGGGCGAAGTCGACCACGCGCGGTCCCCAGCGGGAGGCGATGTCGGTGTCGAGGAGGTGGACCGAGTCGGTCTCGACCGCCGAGACGGTGGCGAAGGCCGGGCGTTCGGCGACGGCCTCGACGTCGGACTCGTCACCGTAGGAGAGGAAGATGAGGTCGGGGTTCTCCTCGACCACGAACTCGGAGGACAGCTGCGGGTAGCCGCCGCTCTCGCCGTCGTCGGCCTGGTCGGCGATGTTCACGAGACCGAAGGCGTCGTGGATCTGGCCGACGAAGGTGCCGGAGGTGGCGGAGAACAGGGTGTCGTCGAGCTCCTGGTAGAAGGTGAGCTGGGTGTCGCCGATCTCGGCGCAGGTGGACTCGACGATCTCGTTGAATTCGCCCTCGATCCGGTCGGCCTCGGTGTCGGCCTCCTCGGTCTGGCCGGTGACCTCGCCGAGCAGGCGGACCTGGGCGTAGACGTCCTCCAGGTCGGCGGCTCCGGGCAGGACCAGGACGGGGATGTCGACGGCGCCGAGCTGGTCGGCGGTGTCGACGGCGCTGTCCGCGAGGATCACCAGGTCGGGGTCGTACTCGCTGATCGCCTCGACGTTGGGGGTGAAGCCGCTGAGGTCCGTGGTGGGAGCCTCGTCCGGGTGGTTGGAGTAGTCGTCGACCGCTTCGACCTGGTCACCGGCACCGATGGCGAAGAGCATCTCGGTGTTGCTCGGCGAGAGCGAGACGATGCGCTCGGGCGCGGTGTCGACGGTGACCTCTCCGACCACGTCGGTCACGGTGACGGGGAAGGTGCCGTCACCGACGGGCGCGCGGTCGGCCGCGGGCTCGGGGGCCCCGCACTCGGCGGAGGCGGTCCCCGTCTCCTGTGTCGGCTCGGATTCGGACTCGGGGTCGGTGGTGCCGCAGGCGGTGAGGGCGAGGGTGGCGCCCAGGAGTGCGATGGGGAGTTGGCGGGCGATCCGCACGGTGCGGTGCTCCTTCGGTGAGCAGGGGAAGAGCACGGCCCGGTCGGGGACGGCCGGTCCTTCCCACGAGGACGGGGTTCGTCGGTGCCGAGGAGGCGACCTGGCTCGTCCCCGCGCACGCGCGCGGGGCATCACAGTTGCGGGGCAGCGCCGGATTGCGCGGACCGTGGTGGCCGCGGTACCGGACTTCGCTCGTTCGACACCCGTCGCACCGCCGGAGGGCGGCACAACCCCTTCACTCTACTCGGCGGTACCCCCGCGGCCCGGTGGCCCCTCGACGACCCACACGGGTGCGGACGCACCACTCTCACCTGTGGTTTTCGGGAGACGACACGAGTTCGGCGGGAACCGGGGAAAGGCGGCACCGGGTTTCACGAACCGAATTTCCTCCGCCTTTCACACCACAAGCGCTTTATGTCCACTTTATAGGCTCTTGTGACGCAAGGGGAACCTGTCCCACTTGAATCCATTGCGTGGCCATATTGATCCTCACAGCACATTGACACCTCTATCGCACACGGCAATGATCTCGTTGCCATGCGCGCCGATTATCCGATCACGGACGACCTGCGGCGTATCCCCCCGTGCGCGTTCCTCCGCACCCGGGGTGTGCCGTTCCCCCGGTGTCCTGAGGCGCGCACGAGAAGGGATGTGTTGACAAGGTGGCACGCAACCTGTCACGCCTGGCACCGATCGCCGGGCTGACACTGATCGCGGGACTCGTCGCGGTCACACCGGCCAACGCCGACGAGGGCTCGGAACTCGCCCCACTCCACCCGGCACCCACCGCGGAGAACGGCGAACTGACCCACCAGGTCCAGGACCTGTGGTTCATCGAACTGGAGAGCCCGCCCACCGCCGAGGGAACGGCCTCGGCGATCGTCGAGGACGAACAGGCCGAGTTCCGCTCCGAGGCCGAGGAATTCGGCCTCCAGTACACCGAGCGGCTGTCCTTCGGCGAACTGTGGAACGGCCTCTCCGTGGAGATGGACGACGCCCAGGTGAGTACGGCCCGGGAGATCCCCGGCGTCGCCGCCATCCACCCGGTCGTCCGCCACGAGATCCCGGACTTCGACGACAGCTCACCGGAGATGGAAACCGCCCTCGGCATGACCGGCGCGGACATCGTCCAGAGCGAACTCGGACTGTCCGGTGAGGGCCTGCGCGTGGCCGTCATGGACACCGGCGTCGACTACACCCACCCCGACCTCGGCGGCCCGGGCGGCTTCCCGTCCGAGCGCGTGGTCGCCGGACACGACTTCGTCGGCGACGACTTCAACGCGAGTGTCCCGGCGAAGAACGACCCCGTCCCCGACGACGACCCGCAGGACTGCAACGGCCACGGCACCCACGTCGCGGGCATCATCGGCGCCCAGGGCCAGGTCACCGGCGTCGCGCCCGACGTGGTCTTCGGCGCCTACAAGGTGTTCGGCTGCACCGGCTCCACCACCTCCGACATCATGATCGCGGCCATGGAGCAGGCGCTGGCCGACGACATGGACGTGCTCAACATGAGCGTGGGCTCGGCCCACTCGTGGCCGCAGTACCCGACCGCCGTCGCCTCGGACAACCTGGTCGACGAGGGCATGGTGGTCGTGGCCTCCATCGGCAACGAGGGCGCCTCCGGCCTGTACTCCGCCGGTGCCCCGGGCCTGGGGGCCGACGTCATCGGCGTCGCCGCCTACGACAACACGCACATCCGCGCCAGCGCCGCAGAGGTCACCCAGAGCGGCGAGACCATCGCCTACATGGAGATGGACGACGCCGTGCTGCCGCCCACCTCCGGCGAGACCGACGAACTCGTGTACGTCGGGCGGGGCTGTCTGGCGGCGGGAGACGAACTCGAGGGCGACCCCGAGGGGCGTACCGCGCTCATGGTGCGCGGCGAGTGCACCTTCGGTGAGAAGTACGACGCCGCCCTGGCCGCCGGTGCCACCGGCGTCGTCATCCACAACAACCTGCCCGGCATGTTCGCGGGCGGCGGCATCGTCGACCAGGGCGCGTTCTCCGTGGGCGTCTCCGACGAGGCCGGGGCGCACCTGCGCGAACTCCTGGAGGGCGACGACCCCGTCACCCTGTCCTGGACCGGCGAGGAGACCACGATCCCCAACCCGACCGGCGGCCTGATCAGCAGCTTCAGCTCCTACGGCATGTCGGCCGACCTGGACATCAAGCCGGACCTGGGCGCCCCCGGCGGTCTGATCAACTCCACGTACCCGATGGCCAAGGGCGGCTACGCGACCATCAGCGGCACCTCGATGTCCTCCCCGCACGTCGCGGGCGGCGTCGCCCTGCTGTTGGAGGCCCGTCCGGACCTGGCCGCGCACGACGTGCGCGACGTCCTCCAGAACACCGCGGACCCCACCGCCTGGTGGGGCAACCCGGACCTGGGTGTCCTGGACAACGTCCACCGCCAGGGCGCGGGCATGCTCGACGTCCCCGGTTCGATCCTGACCACCACGGGCCTGTCCCCCGCGAAGCTGCCCCTGGGCGCCACCGAGGGACCCGTGACCGAGACCGTCACCATCACCAACGGCGGGGACGAGCAGGCCACCTACGAGATCGCCCACGCTCCCGCGCTGGGCACGCACGGCAACACCTTCGCGCCGTCCTTCAACGACGCCTACGCGCAGGCCTCCTTCAGCGAGGACAAGGTGACCCTCGGCCCCGGCGAGTCCGCCGAGGTCGAGGTGACTGTCACGCCGCCCGCCCGCGGGTACGCGCAGATGGTCTACGGCGGCTACGTGGAGGTCACCGAGATCGGCGGCGAGGACACGACCGGCACGGTCCGCGTCCCCTACGCGGCCTACAACGGCGACTACCAGGAGATCGAGGCGATGACCCCGATCACCGACGCCAACGGCAACGTGCACGAGCTGCCGTGGCTGACCCGCATCACCCAGTGCGAGGTCTTCTCCGGCCTGGAGTGCGCCGACACCAACGGCGGCACCTTCCAGAACCAGCCCGAGGGCGCCACCTACACGATGGACTGGGTGGACGGCCTGCCGGACGTCCCGTACGTAATCGCGCACTTCGACCACCACGTCACCCTGCTGGAGATGACGGTCGTCGACGAGCGCACCGGCCGCCCGGTCCACCCGGACCGCAACGTCGCCGTCAGTGTCGACCACGTCAACCGCAGCGCCAGCAGCACCGCCTTCTTCAGCTACGTGTGGGACGGCACCGTGGTGGACTCGCGCAACCGGGTGACCGACGTCCGCGACGGTGACTACCGCCTGAAGGCCCGAGCCCTCAAGGCGCTGGGCGACCCGACCAACCCCGACCACTGGGAGAGCTGGACGTCCCCGGTCATCACCATCGACCGGGGCTGACCCGGTACCCACCGGTGAGCAGTCGCGGGGCCGTCTCCCCTTGGGAGGCGGCCCCGCCCGCGTGTGTGTGCGGGTATGGGGCGGGCGTACACTGCGGGCCCCGAACGGATCACCCCGTTCCTCCCGCTCCGAAAGGACCCACCGACCCATGGCAGGATTCTTCGACCGCTTCCGCAAGCCCGAGCCGGAGCCCGTAAGCGCGGAGCTCGACCAGGCCGGGTACGAGGAGGTCCTCGACCTCATCCGCGCCGACCGCAAGGTCCCCGCCGTCAAGCGGATCCGGGAACTCACCGGGATGGGGCTAGTCCAGGCCAAGGACCTCGCCGACGCCATCGAGGAGGGCCGCTGGGCGCCGTTCCCCGCCCCGGGCCAGAGCCTGGCCGACCGCGTCAGGGCACTGCTGTCGCAGGACCGTGTGGCGGACGCGGTCCGGATGGTGGCTCAGGAGACCGGGATGACCGAGGACGAGGCGTCCCGGTTCATCGACGGCCTCGACCAGCCCTAGCGGATCTCTGTCGCGGTGTGCTCTGACTCAGCAACCTCTCGGAAGTAGGCGCTGGTCCCGCCGTCACCGAAAGCAGCATCCCAAGCTCCGAGAAGTACTCCACGAGCGGCGAGGGCCGCGTCCAGACCGCTCTACGGGTTGGGGTTGCTGTTCGCTGTGGGTTCTGGGGTTGTGGTTGCTGTTCGCTGTGGGTTCTGGGGTTGTGGTTGCTGTAGCGGGAGGGTTCTACGGCCAACCCGTTTTTCCCATTAGCTAAAGGCGGTCGGGTGCTGCTTACTGCGTACCCCTTGGGGCCGAACTTTCCAATCAGGGCGGGGTGGGTGGATGGTGCTGTGCCCGCACCGCACTTGGCGGATGAGCAGACCAGTGTCCGTCTGGTAGTTCAGGGCCAAGTACGGCGACGGGCCACCCCCCAGGACNATGAAAAAGCGCGAGGAACGCAGCCGGCCCACCCCCCAGGACTACTGACGTGCTCCAGAAGAACGTGTCCCCAGCACTGGCGAAAACCCCCGCCGCCCCAGCGCCGCCCACCGCACTCCCGCCAACCCGCACACACCCAGGCGGGCACACCACCAACCGTTTCTAGACCCCCAGAGTCTGAGGGGAACTGCGCCGTGCGGCTCACAACAGCGCACGGTTGGGGTTTCCGACCCCCTTCGGTGCAGCACGCTGCGCGGCCTGCGGCTCACAACAGCGCGTGTTGGGAGCTTCCAGGTGCGGATGCCGGGCGGAGTGCGGCCCCAGGGGCTGGGCACATCGCCCCGGTGGGCTGTAACTGGGTGCGGTATCGGGCTTCCACTCCTCCGGTGGGAGGGTCAGAAGCCTCGGGTGGACCACTCTTCCAGGTGGTTGGCGGCTTCGGCGATGGTGGTGGACTCGCCGTGGCCGGGGTGGACGACGGTGTCGCCCGGGAGGGTGATCAGCTGGTCGCGGATGGACGCGATGATCGTGGGGAAGTCCGAGGAGGGCTGGCCGGTGGCACCGGGGCCGTCGGGGAAGAGTGTGTCGCCGCTGAAGACCACGCCGAGCTCCGGCGAGTGGAAGGACACTCCACCGGGGGTGTGGCCCGGGGTGTGCAACACGTTGAGCTCCACGTCCCCCGCGCGCAGGACCTCGCCGTGCAGGAGGGGGGCGTCGGGTTCACGGTAGGGGTGGACCTGGCGCCACAGTTCGGCGTCGTCCGGGTGGAGGAGGATCGGGCAGTCCGCGAGGTCGGCCAGGGCGACGGCGGCGTTGATGTGGTCGGGGTGCCCGTGGGTGCACACGATCGCCATGAGTTCACGGTCGCCCAGCCCTCGGGCGATGCGCTCGTGGTCATGGGCGGCGTCGATCACCACGGCACTCTCGTCGTTGCCGACGATCCACACGTTGTTCTCGATGTCGGACTCGGTGCCCTCGACGCTGAAGACACCCGAGGTACGCAGTTGTTGGATGGGGGTCAAACTCTCACCGCCTCACGTTGGGGCTTCGAGCCTATCCTTCCGAGGGCGTCGGCACATGCGGTTGCGCGTCGAAGTCACGGCGCAGCGCGTACGGCTGGATGAGCCCGAGACCGTGGGCGTGTCGCGCCCGGACCTGCACCACCTGGAGGCCCTCCTCGTCGGTCAGGCTCTCGGCGAGGGCCTCGTCGATGAGGACGGTTCCGGGGCGGGCGAAGGAGGTGAGCCTGCTGGATCGGTTGACGGTGGTGCCGAAGACGTCCCCGTGCAGGGTGAGGACGGGGCCGTAGGCCACGCCGACCCGGACGTCGGGGACCTCCACGTGGGTCTTCACCCCGGAGGCCAGGCGCAGGGCGATGTCCGCGGCCTGGAGGGGGGAGTCCGCGACGTAGAGGACCTCGTCGCCGAGGGTCTTGACCACTCGTCCGCCACCGGAGGCGACGATGTCGGCGGCGGTGGCCTCGAAGCCCTCCACGACGCCCGCGAGTTCGACCTCGTCGAGTTCACGGCTCAGGGTGGTGAAGGAGACCAGGTCCGCGAAGCCCACGATCAGCGGGTAGTAGTTCGGGACGGTGTCGTTGTTGTTGGACATCACCGCGAGGGTGCGCGCAGTGGAGGCGGCGAGCTGGCGGCGCCAGATGTGCAGGAGGAGCCGCTCCACGTCGGGGAGCAGCTCCTTGACCTGGTTCATCAGCGGGCTGGCGGATTCCTCGTTCTGGAAGATGAGGGTGCTCAGGATGCTGGTCTGCCAGTCCGCGAGTCTGGCCATGGTCTGACCCATGGCGCGTGCGAAGCGGACCACTCCCTCTTCGTCGAGGAGCCCCTCCTTGAGGAGGGAGTTGGTGATGCGCAACGCCTCGACGTCGCTCTCGGCGAAGATCACCGAGTCGTCACCCAGGGTGGGGAAACCGAGGGCGCGCCAGACGCGCCCGGCCAGTTCGGGGTCGGCTTCGGCGAGCTCGACCGCCTGTTCCCTGGTGTAGACCGCTTCACCACCGAGCAGGACGGACTCGATCGCTTTCGGGTCAGGACGCGACGGCATACGTTCTCTTTCACGGCCTTACCGCACGGGGGCGGTGTGGGATGCGCCTCCAGCTTACGCCGGAAGGGGCTGGTTGGTCAGCTCGCCGGGTACTCCGGCCGCTGGGCCGCGTTGACCTGGCGGTAGATCTCCGACTGGAACCACTGGGGTCGGGGCACCCGCTGGAGGACCATGCCCTCCTGTTCGGACGCCGACTGAATGGACAACGTTCCGTACCGCATGATCCGTTCCCACAGGGTGATGTTGAAGGAGACGTCGTTGACCCTCGTCAACGGCATGTCCCGGCCCTGCTTGGAGATGATGCCGTCACGCATCATCAGCCGCCGGTTGGTGAGGATGTAGACCGTGGTCGCCCACTTGAGCATGGGGACGAACCAGAAGGCGAGGGCGGCGACAACGCCCACGGCCACCACGACTCCGGCGGCGATCAGGCTCCAGTCCTCGTTCCAGGGAACGAAGAAGAGCGCGGTGCCGACGACACCGATGATGAGGAACAGCGCCACGAACTCTCCGGCGAGGAGGGTCCAGTGTTGACGTGCGACGTGGACGAGTTCTTCGTCATCGGAGAGATAGCGGTCCGCGATAGCCATAATGGTGATAATGGCACAAGGAACGGCTATTCGCCCGGTCGGACGTGCACGACGTCCCCGGCGCTGAGCGCCCGCCCGGCGACGAGCAACCGGGCCTGGTCGTCGACCCCCGTGGCGGTGCCGTCGAGGAAGGTGCCTCCGGGCAGGTGGACGCGGACCCGGCGGCCGATGGTCACGCACACGTCCCTGTACTCGTCGGCGATCGCCCCCGGGTCGCCCTTCCAGGTGGTGTAGCGCCGCTCGAACTCCTCCAGGACCGCCACGAGGAGGGTCTCCCGGAGGGTGTGGGCGCCCTCGGCGCGGAGGGAGGTGGCGGTCTCCACGGGGAGTTCGTCCCGCGTCTGGGAGACGTTCAGCCCCATGCCGACCACGATGGCGGGGTGGGAGGGGTCGGAGAAGTCGGCCTCGGCGAGGATTCCGGCGAGCTTGGTCTCTGCGACGAGAAGGTCGTTGGGCCACTTGAGCCGTGTGTCGAGCCCGGTGGTCCCGCGCACGGCGGCGACGGCCGCCAACCCCATGAGGGGGGACACCCAGCCGAGCTGTTCCGCGGGCACCTCGGGACGGATCAGGAGCGAGAAGGTGAGCGCGACCCGCGGTGGTGTCGTGAAGCCGCGCCCCAGCCTTCCCTTTCCGGCGGTCTGGTGTTCGGTGACCAGCACGCTGCCCTCGGGGGCCCCTTCCCTGGACCTCGCGATCAGCTCGGTGTTGGTGGAGCCCGTCTCAGGCACCACCTCGACCCGCCAGAATGCGCCGGGGCGGATCGCGTTCCGGTCCAGGGGAGGGATCTCGTTCATCCGTCCATTAGAGCAGTTCCGGAACCGGGCCCGAAAAGCCCTTCGGGCCCCGGAGCCACGGGTTAGGCTGAAGCCGTCACACCGATGATCACGTCTCGCTACGTTCGGTTACTGGAGGTGTCGCGGCGGATGACCATCCCGGAGTCGGAGACCACGGTTGGTGGGCCGTCCCACTGGGAAGTCGTGTTGCGCGCCTGGGAAGTACTGGACCTGCCCGATGGCTGGCGGGCCGAGATCATCGAAGGCGCGATCAGCATCATGACTCCCCCGAAGGACGAGCACGCTCACATCGTCGCCCTGCTGAACAGGTGGATCGTTCGCGCGACTCTCATGGAGGGCGCGCTCGCCGAGGCCACGGTCCACCAGAACATCGACCTCCGGGTGCCGCTGCGCAGTGGCCTGTACATCCCGGACCTCCTGGTCCTGCCCGGCTCGATCATGCTGCGCGGCCCCGAGCACGGCGCCGAGGACGCGCTCCTCGTGGTCGAGGTGACCTCCAAGAGCACCGCGAAGAAGGACCGCGGCTCCAAGCTATGGGGATACGCCCAGGCCGGCATCCCCTTCTACCTGTTGGTCGACCGCTGGGACCCGGAGAGCGGCCGCGGTGAGGTCACCCTGTTCGGCGATCCCGAGAAGGGCCGGTACACGAGTGTCACCAAGGTCCCGTTCGGCAAGGAGATCCACCTGCCCGAACCGTTCGACCTGACACTCGACACCGGCGCCTTCCCGAGCTGACGGTCAGCCGGTGTTCTGGAGTCCGGCGGCCACTCCGTTGACGGAGAGCAGGAGCAGTCGCTCCAGGTGCTCGCTGTCCTCTTCTGACAGGGACTCGGACTCCTCGCCGCGCAGGGCCTCCAGGGCGCGGAGCTGGAGGTGGCTGAGCGCGTCCACGTAGGGGTTGCGCAGGTCCACGGCGCGGGACAGGACCGCGCGGTTCTCCAGCAGGCGGCTGTGGCCGGTCACCCTGAGGACGAGTTCGCGGGTCAGGTCGTACTCCCGCAGGACCGTCTCGCTGAGTTCGGGCCGGTCGCCCAGGGCGAGGTAGCGCTCGGCGATGGTGCGGTCGGTCTTTGCCAGACTCATCTCCGCGTTGTCCAGCAGCGACGCGAACAGCGGCCACTCCTGGTAGGCGGCTTGGAGGACGGGCAGGTCCGCCACGGCGGCCAGGCCCGTGCCGAGGCCGAACCAGCCGGGCAGGTTCACTCGGGTCTGGGTCCACGCGAACACCCACGGGATCGCCCGAAGGTCGCCCAGGCCCTTGGCGGCGCTGCGGCGGGAGGGCCTCGACCCGAGGCGGAGGTCACCGAGCTCCTCGAGGGGGCTCACCCTGGAGAACCACACCGCGAAGTCCTCGGTGTTGATGAGCGACAGGTACGCCTCCTGGGCGGCCTCCGCGATGGTGTCCGCGTGGCGCCGGTAGCGCTCGGCGGCGGCGCGCTCGTGCTCCTGGACGGTGTCGGTGGAGGCCATCAGGACGGCGTGGCCGACCTGTTCGATGTGGCGGCGCCCGATCGCGGCCTGGCCGTAGCGGGCGAAGATGACCTCGCCCTGTTCGGTGACCTTGAACCGACCGTCGACCGAACCCGGCGCCTGGGCGAGCAGGGCGCGGCTGGCCGGACCGCCGCCGCGGCCGAGGGAACCGCCCCGGCCGTGGAAGAGGGTGAGGCGCACGTCGTGCTCACGGGCCCACGCGGACAGCCTGGCCTGGGCGTCGTACAGGCGCAGGGTCGCGCTGACGGGACCCACGTCCTTGGCGGAGTCGCTGTAGCCGAGCATCACCTCGAGGCGGCGGTCGTTGTCGGCCAGACGCTGGCGGACCGGCGGGAGTTCGAGCATCCCGGCCAGCACCCTCGGGGAGGCCTCCAGGTCCGCTCCGGTCTCGAAGAGCGGGATGACGTCCAGGACGGGCACCCGCTTGGGCGGCAGGGCGTGGGTGGCCAGCTTGTGGACGGCCTCGATGTCCTCGGCCGAACGGGTGAAGCTGACGACGTAGCGGCGGCAGGCCTCCACACCGAAGCGCTCCTGGATCCAGGAGACGGTCCGGATGGTGTCGAGGACCTCCTCGGTGCGCTCCGAGAGGGGACCGCCGGACTCCAGTTCCTTGAGCGCCGCCGCGTGCACCTCGCTGTGCTGGCGGATCTCCAGTTCGGCCAGGTGGAAGCCGAAGGTCTCGGCCTGCCAGACGAGGTGCTGGAGGTCGCCGTAGGCCTGGCGGACCGCCCCGGCTGCGGCGAGCGACTCCTGGACCAGACGCAGGTCGGTGAGGAACTCGTCCGCGTCGGTGTAGGCGAGGTCGGCGTCGCGTTCGCGGGTGGCGCGCAGGCGGGCGGTGGCCAGGAGCAGGAGCTGGCGGTGGGGTTCGTTGGGTGAGCGCTGGGTGATCTCGTCCATGAGCGTGGGCTGGCCAGCCTTCGCCTCGGAGATCGCGTCCCGGAGCGCCGGGCTGGCGGGCGTGAGGTTGGAGTAGACCGTGAGGGCGCGGGCCACCCGGCCGCACGCGGTCTCCAGGCCGCGCAGGATGTGCTCGGACTGGATGGTCATCGCCTCGCGGGTCACCTCGTGGGTGACGAAGGGGTTGCCGTCCCGGTCGCCGCCGATCCAGCTGCCGTAGCGGACGAACGGCTTGGCGCGGGGCGGGCGGGTGCCGGTGCCCTCGGGGTCGATGGCGGTGTCGAGGGTCCGGTAGACCTGCGGGACGATCGCGAAGATCGTCTCGTCGAAGGCGGCCAGGGCGGTGCGCACCTCGTCGAGCGGGTTCAGCTTGGTGTAGCGCAGCTGGGAGGTGCGCCAGAGGAGGTCGATCTCCTCCAGCAGGCGGCGGTGCGCCTCGGCGGCGGCGCCGCTGCCCTCGTGCGAGGTGTGCCAGGCCTCCAGCTGGGCGCTGATGCGCAGGATGGAGGTGGAGACGGCGCGGCGCCGGGCCTCGGTGGGGTGGGCGGTGAGCACGGGGTGGAACTCCATGCCCTCGACCAGTTCGGTCAGGCGCTCCTCGCCGCCCTCTCCCTCGCGGACGGCGCGCACGGCGGCGGCCAGTGACTCGCGGGGCGGGTTCGCGGCGTCGTCGCGTTCGCGCAGGGCGCGCATGCGCTGGTGTTCCTCGGCCAGGTTGGCCAGGTGGAAGTAGACCGTGAAGGCGCGGGCGACCTGCTTGGCGCGTTCCAGGGGCCAGTCAGCGACCAGGCCGGTGATCTCCTCGGTCGTGACGGTGCCGTCGCGGGCACCGATCACGGCGTGTCGGAGTTTCTCGACATCGGCGAGCAGGTCCGCGCCGCCGCTTTCGGCGAGGACCGTTCCGAGCATCTCGCCGAGCAGCTTGACGTCATTCCTGAGCTGTTCGGGGACTTCCTGGCGGGCACTGTCGCGTTCTGCGCTAACCGCTGTCATAGGGCCGACCCTACAGAGATCGAGCCTGGCGGCATGAGCGCGGGGGCCGTTTTTCGCGGTTTTGCTCAGGCGTTAACCGGTGTTCCGGAAACGGGCTTAATTCACAATTACTCACTTTTCCCTTGCTCCCTTTACACACCGCGATCCCCAGGGGCGTTCTCTCGACACTCGGACCCCAGGAGGCCCCACCTACTGACGAGTAACCCGGGCCGAGTGCAGGCGAACCCGACCCCCGGAGCTAACCTGGGCTGTTATGGCCACCGAAGCCCCTGAACCGCTGTCCGCGGCTGAGATCGACATCCACACGACCGCGGGCAAGCTCGCCGACCTGCGACGGCGCAGGTACGAAGCCGTGCACGCCGGCTCCGAGCGCGCTGTCGAGAAGCAGCACGCCAAAGGCAAGATGACCGCACGCGAGCGGATCGACGCGCTGGTCGATCCGGGCTCCTTCGTCGAGTTCGACGCACTGGCCCGGCACCGCTCGACCAACTTCGGCCTCGACGCCAACCGCCCCTACGGGGACGGTGTGGTGACCGGCCACGGAACCGTCGACGGCCGCCCCGTCGCGGTCTTCAGCCAGGACGTCACCGTCTTCGGCGGATCGCTGGGCGAGGTCTACGGCGAGAAGATCTGCAAGGTCCTCGACCACGCCCTCACCAACGGGTGCCCCGTCGTGGGCATCAACGAGGGCGGCGGAGCGCGTATCCAGGAGGGCGTGGTCGCGCTCGGCCTGTACGCGGAGATCTTCAAGCGCAACACCCACGCCTCCGGGGTCGTCCCGCAGATCTCCCTGATCATGGGCGCCACGGCGGGCGGGCACGTCTACTCCCCCGCCCTCACCGACTTCGTGGTGATGGTCGACGAGACCTCCCAGATGTTCATCACCGGCCCCGACGTCATCAAGACCGTCACCGGCGAGGACGTCTCCATGGAGGAGCTCGGCGGCGCCACCACGCACTCCAGCAAGTCGGGGGTGGCCCACTACCGGGGCTCCGACGAGCAGGACGCCATCGACTACGTGAAGTCGCTGCTGTCGCACCTGCCCGACAACAACCTGGAGGAGACCCCGAGGCTGTCTCCCGAGGACGACCCCGGTGACGAGACCACCGACACCGACCTGGCCCTGGACACCTTCGTCCCGGACTCGGCCAACCAGCCGTACGACATCAAGCAGGTCATCGAGTCGGTCCTGGACGACGGCGACTTCCTCGAGGTGCACGCCCAGTTCGCCACGAACATCGTGGTGGGCTTCGGACGGGTCGACGGCCGTTCCGTGGGCATCGTCGCCAACCAGCCCATGAGCTTCGCGGGCTGCCTGGACATCGACGCCTCCGAGAAGGCCGCCCGGTTCGTGCGCACCTGCGACGCGTTCAACGTCCCGGTCCTCACCTTCGTGGACGTGCCCGGTTTCCTGCCCGGCACCGACCAGGAGTGGGACGGCATCATCCGCCGGGGCGCCAAGCTGCTGTACGCCTACGCCGAGGCCACCGTTCCGCTGATCACCGTCATCACCCGCAAGGCCTTCGGCGGCGCCTACGACGTGATGGGGTCCAAGCACCTGGGCGCCGACGTCAACCTGGCCTGGCCCACCGCGCAGATCGCGGTCATGGGCGCGCAGGGGGCGGTCAACATCCTGCACCGGCGCACCCTCGCCGCCGCCGACGACGTCGAGTCCGAGCGGGCCCGTCTGGTGGGCGAGTACGAAGACACCCTGCTCAATCCGTACTCGGCGGCCGAGCGCGGCTACGTGGACGGGGTCATCCTGCCCTCCGAGACCCGCGTCCAGGTCGCCAAGGCGCTGAGGGCGCTGCGCAACAAGCGCAAACAGCTGCCGCCCAAGAAGCACGGGAACATCCCGCTGTGAGCGCGCCGGAGAAGGCGTCCCCGCACCTGGTCGTGGTCCGGGGTGAGCCCACCGAGGAGGAGATCGCCGTCCTCACCGCCGTGCTCACCGCCCGCGCCGCGGCGGCCCGTGCGGGCTCCGAGGCCCCCGAGTCCGAGCGGCCCGCCTCGGGCTGGCGGGACCACGCGCACCACCTGCGCGTCCCGCCGCGCCCCGGCCCCGGCGCCTGGCGCCTGAGCACCAGGTGACCCCTGACGTGCTCCCCCGATACCCAGACCCTTCGTCGAGCGGTCGGCGTGTGACCCGCTCCGTGCTCCAGCTGGAGGATTTCCACCGTGCGTAAAGTTCTGATCGCCAACCGAGGCGAGATCGCCGTGCGCATCGCCCGCGCCTGCCGCGACGCCGGGATCGCCAGCGTCGCGGTCTACGCCGAACCCGACCTGGACGCCCTGCACGTCAAGGTCGCCGACGAGGCGCACAGTCTGGGCGGGTCCACCCCGGCCGACTCCTACCTGGACATCGGCAAGCTCCTGGCGATCGCCGCCTCCTCCGGCGCGGACGCCGTCCACCCCGGCTACGGGTTCCTGGCCGAGAACGCCGACTTCGCCCAGGCCGTCATCGACGCCGGGCTGACCTGGATCGGCCCGCCCCCGTCCGCGATCACCGCCCTGGGCGACAAGGTCCAGGCCCGACACATCGCGCAGAAGGTCGGCGCCCCCCTGGTCGCGGGCACCCCCGACCCGGTGGAGTCCGCCGACGAGGTCGTGGCCTTCGCACGCGAACACGGCCTGCCGATCGCGATCAAGGCCGCCTTCGGTGGCGGCGGCCGCGGTCTGAAGGTCGCCCACACCCTGGACGAGGTCGCCGACGCCTACGAGTCGGCGGTGCGCGAGGCGGTGACCGCGTTCGGTCGCGGCGAGTGCTTCGTGGAGCGCTACCTGGACAAGCCGCGCCACGTGGAGACCCAGTGCCTGGCCGACACCCACGGCAACGTCGTGGTGGTCTCCACCCGTGACTGCTCCCTCCAGCGCCGCCACCAGAAGCTGGTCGAGGAGGCACCCGCGCCGTTCCTGTCCCCCGACCAGATGGAGCGCCTCTACGGCGCCTCCAAGGCCATCCTCAAGGAGGCGGGCTACGTGGGCGCGGGCACCTGCGAGTTCCTCGTCGGGGTCGACGGCACCATCTCGTTCCTGGAGGTCAACACCCGCCTGCAGGTCGAGCACCCGGTCACCGAGGAGGTCACCGGCATCGACCTGGTCCGCGAGATGTTCCGCGTCGCGGACGGCGAGGAGCTGGGCTACGGCGACCCGCAGGTGCGCGGCCACTCCTTCGAGTTCCGGATCAACGCCGAGGACCCGGGCCGGGGCTTCATGCCCGCCCCCGGCACCATCACCACCCTGAACCTGCCCGGCGGCCCGGGCGTGCGCGTGGACACCGGCTGCGAGGCCGGGTTCACCGTCCCGCAGGCCTTCGACTCGATGGTCGCCAAGCTGATCGTCACCGGGCGCACCCGCACCGAGGCGCTCCAGCGCTCCAAGCGTGCCCTGGCCGAGTTCACCGTGGGTGGGATGCCCACGGTGATCCCCTTCCACCAGGCCGTCGTCGAGGACCCGGCGTTCGCCCCGGCCGACCCCGACCAGCCGTTCGGCGTGTACACGCGCTGGATCGAGTCCGAGTTCGACAACCACATCGCGCCCTGGGCGGGTGAGCCCGGCACGGCCGAGCCGGTCGAGCGGGAGACCGTGACGGTGGAGGTCGGCGGCAGGCGCATCGACGTGGTCCTGCCCGCGTCGCTGGGCGTGGCGGCGGCTCCGGCGGCCGAGAACGGCGGCGGGCGCCGGAAGCGCGCGGCCCGCAGGGGCGGCGCCGCTGCGGTGGCCGGCGGGGACTCCCTGGTCTCCCCGATGCAGGGCACCGTGGTCAAGCTGGTGGCCCAGGAGGGCCAGCAGGTGGCCGAGGGCGAGACCGTGGTGGTCATCGAGGCCATGAAGATGGAGCAGCCGCTCACCGCCCACCGGACCGGGACCGTGACCGGCCTCAAGGTCGCCCCCGGGGAGACCGTCGGCAACGGCGCGGTGGTCTGCGAGATCAAGGACGCGTAGGCGTTCCCGCCCCCGGGCCGCGGGAGGGGAGGCACCGTGACGGTGCCTCCCCTCCGCCGTTCCCGGGGTGATCCTCGTCGCGTCCGGAAACGGGAAGATCCAGCACAGTAAGGGCTCCTGTCCACACCTTCGGGAAGAACGTCCGACTGTGTATGGAAAAGGTAAGTGATACGGGTTATTGTTCTCGACTGTGACGAACATCTGGGGACTGACGCGAAGGTGGCACATCGACCTGTGCCGCTTCAGCAGCCACGCGTGTAGCTAGGTCCACGCGCGCCCGCGCCTTCAGCCGGGCAGCGCGCCGCTCACCCTTCCCAGGTCACCTTTTCCCGGTGATGCCCGACCCATCCCCTGCGCCGAGCTCCCGCGGCCCGCCGCGCCGACCCGTGACGTCGAACGCGAGCGCCCGGCCACCCATTACTGGAGTCATCCTTCCGTGTCCGAGCAGACCACAGTTCCCAGACGTAAGCCGCGTTTCCCGTTCGCCGCACAGGTCCTCGCCGGTGTGGTGCTGGGCATCGTCCTCGGTGTCGTCGCCCTCCAGATCGGTCCCGTCGGCGACGGTGAGCCCAACTGGCTGGCCGTCACCCTCCAGACCGTCGGTTCGACCTTCGTCGCGCTGCTGCGCACGATCGTCCCGCCGCTGATCGTCCTCGCCGTCATCTCCTCCATCGCCAACCTGCGCAACGTCGCCAACGCCGCGCGCCTGGCCTGGAAGACCCTGCTCTGGTTCGCCATCACGGCGCTGGTCTCCGTGGCCATCGCGATCGTGATCGGCCTGACCCTGCGCCCCGGCCTGAACAGCGCCGTGGACGCGGGCACCGCCGCGGAGCCCTCCACCACCGGCTCCTGGCTGGCCTTCATCGAGAGCATCGTCCCGGCCAACTTCCTGGGCCTGGCCGCGAGCACCTCCGCTGCCGACGACGGCTCGCTGAGCACGTCGCTGTCGTTCAACGTGCTCCAGCTGATCGTGATCGCCGTGGTCCTGGGCATCGCCGCGGTGAAGGTCGGCAAGCCCGCCGAGCCCTTCATCGCGTTCACCTCCTCCACGCTGGAGGTCGTGCTCAAGGCCCTGTGGTGGGTCATCCGCCTCGCCCCGATCGGCACCGTGGGTCTGCTGGGCAACGCCGTCTACAGCTACGGCTGGACCACCATCGGCGCGCTCGGCCAGTTCACGATCGCGATCTACCTCGGTCTGGCCCTGGTGCTGTTCGTCGTCTACCCGGTGGTCGCCCGCCTGAACGGACTCTCCCCGGTCAAGTACTTCACCGGTGTGTGGCCAGCCGTCCAGCTCGGCTTCGTGTCGCGCTCCTCGCTGGGCACCCTGCCCGTCACCCAGCGCGTCGCCGAGCAGAACTTCGGCGTGCCGCGCCACTACTCCGCCTTCGCGGTGCCGTTCGGCGCCACCACGAAGATGGACGGCTGCGCCGCGATCTACCCGGCGATCTCGGCGATCTTCGTCGCCCAGTTCTTCGGCCTGAGCCTCGGCCTGACCGACTACCTGCTGATCGTGTTCGTCTCGGTGATCGGTTCCGCCGCCACCGCGGGCACCACCGGCGCCACCGTCATGCTGACCCTGACCCTGTCCACGCTGGGTCTGCCCCTGGAGGGCGTGGGTCTGCTGCTGGCCGTCGACCCGATCCTGGACATGGGCCGCACCGCCACCAACGTGGCCGGTCAGGCGCTGATCCCCGCGATCGTCGCCAAGCGCGAGGGCATCCTCGACGTGGTCCGCTACAACGCCCCGCGCGGCACCGCCGGCTTCGTCCCGGAGGACCAGCCCGGCACCGCCACCGGTGACGCGATCGCCGCCGAGCGCGCGGAGGCCGAACGCGCCGCCGCCGAGGGCCAGCAGGACGGTGCCTCGGAGCAGGACTCCGGTCTCGCGGAGTCCGCCGCCCGGAGCTAGTCGCTCCCCGCACCACGACCAGGCCCGCCGAGTTCCGCTCGGCGGGCCTCGTCGTTCCTCCGGATCGCCACCTCGGACGGCAGGAAACCGGACACGGAGGCTGACCTCGGGAACTGTGGGGGCCTCCTGTTCGTCCTGTGGTTGAGGGAGGCGAGAGGATCGACATGTTGCGCCGCTTGGTAACACCCACAGTGCTGACCGCCGGGCTCGCGGCGGCGATGGTGACGGCGGGAGCGGCTTCGGCCGCCGCCGACACCGGGACCGAACCCCCGCAGACGCAGGACATCGTCGCGGAGCTGGAGAACGACGGGGTCTTCGTCGACCCGTCGATCGAGGGCTTCCCGAGCGGTGACGAGGCCGCCCTGGAGGCGGCCGTCGCGAACGCGGACAGCCCCGTCTACTACGTGCTCCTGCCGAGGGAGGTCGCCACCTCCGAGGCCGGGGTGAACGCCGTGCTGGAGCCGGTCATGGCCGAGGTCGGCGACGGCGCCTACGGCGTCCTGGGCGGGAGCGACTACCTCTACGTCACCTCCCCCAACCTGGAGGACACCGACGCCATCAGGGAGGTCGCACTCTCGGAGGGCGGCAACAACCCGACGGACGCCCTCGTGGCGGTGCCCGAGGCCGTCCAGACCACCGAGACCGCCAACGAGGCCCCGACCGGGGGCGGCGGCTCGGGACTGGTGCTGCTCACCATCCTGGTGCTGGTCGCCGCCGCGGGCGGCTGGTACGTGTACAACGCCCGCAAGAAGCGCGAGGCCGAGAAGGCCAAGCAGCTCCAGGAGATCAAGCAGATGGCCACCGAGGACGTCGTCCGCCTCGGTGAGGACGTCGCCCGCCTGGAGATCGACCTGTCCCAGGTGGACGAGGCCACCCGCAGCGACTACTCGCGGGCCATGGACTCCTACGACCAGGCCAAGGCCCAACTGGACACCATCCAGGAGCCCGAGCAGGTCAAGCAGGTGACCAGTGCCCTGGAGGACGGCCGCTACTACATGTCCGCCACCCGGGCCCGGATGAACGGCGAGCCGGTGCCCGCGCGGCGCGGCCCCTGCTTCTTCAACCCGCAGCACGGACCGTCCAGCGAGGACGTCACCTGGGCACCGCCCGGCGGCTCCCCCCGGTCGGTCACCGCGTGCGCGGTCTGCGCCCAGGCGGTGCGCACCGGCGGCCAGCCGGACGTGCGCATGGTCGAGGTGGACGGTGAGCGCCGTCCGTACTACGACGCCGGTCCCGCGTACTCGCCCTACGCCGGCGGCTACTTCGGCATGAACATGATGATGGGCATGTTCACCGGCATGATGATGGGCTCCATGATGGGGTCGATGATGGGCGGCGGCATGATGGACGCCGGAGGGGACATGGGCGACGGCGGCGGAGGCGACTTCGACGGCGGCGGCGACTTCGGGGACTTCGGCGGCTTCGACTTCTAGCCGCAGGACGCCACACGCGAGAACGGGCCCCGGGAGAGGTGAACTCTCCCGGGGCCCTTCGCGTGTCCTACTCCCGACGCACCGCGGGGGCGGCGGATTCCTGGTGGACGCCCTCCACCCAGCGCTGGACGGCCTCGGCGGTCTCCACCGGCGTCGCCTCGGTGGTGTCGAGCAGGGTGACGGGCGGCCGCAGCTCCTCGGCCTCGGCCGTCAGCCAGTCCTGGTGGTCCAGTGTCTCGGCGATCCTGGCCTCGTCCCAGCCGCGCCAGGACGGACGCCCCCGCAGCCTCTCGGCGAGGGGACCCGGTTCGCAGGTGAGCGCGAGGTAGTGGACGCCCGAGAAGAGCGCGCGCTCGGGCAGATGCTCCAGTTCGGGCGGGACCACGGTTCCGCAGAGCACGACGGGCCGCCCGCTCTGCTGGACCATGGCGGCGGTGCGCAGCCAGGTGGAGCGGAACAGGCGGTGGTCGTCGGCCGGGTCGCGCAGGCCGCCCACCCAGAGGAGGTCCTGTTCGAGGACGACGAACCCCTCCCCCAGGCGTGCCAGGAGTTCCCTGGCCACGGTGGACTTGCCCGTGCCGCTGGGCCCCGTGACGCACAGGAGCGGCAGCCGAAGGAAGGGACGGGTCAGACCGCAGGAGGAGCAGCGGAGCAGGTGCTCCCCCGCTCCCGTGTCGGGTTCCCCGTCCCAGTCCCCGCAGTGAGTACAGATCAGCGGGTGCACGGCCGTTACCTCTGCGGCTAGTCGAAGAGCTGTTCCAGGAACCCCTTGCGGCGACGCCGGTAGGGGCGAGGGGAGTCGTTGTAGCCGCCTCGGTAGGCGGGCGGTGAGTCGGCGTAGCCGCCACCGTAGCCGCGCGGGGAGTCGGGGTAGGCGCGCCGCTGGCCCGGGTGTTGTCCCGAGTGCTGGCCCGGATAGGGCTGGGGCGAGTGGGGGTCGGGCGGGACGGCGCCGTAGTGGCGCTGTTCGGCGGATACCACGCGCTCCAGCTCGCCGCGGTCCAGGAAGATCCCCTGGCAGCCGTCACACCGGTCGATGTGGACGCCCTGACGGTCGTAGGTACGCATCTGGCTTTGGCACTTCGGACAGATCACCCCGGAAAGGTACGCCCGGGGTTGTCAAGGACGGGTAAGGAAGCCGGCCCGCCGTGTGTCCTGCACGTGCTCCACACGGCGGGCGGGCCCTGGCGTACTCCCCGGGCGCTTCGGGGCGCCTACTCCGGGGAGGCGAGCATGAGCGAACGCGCGGCCTCGGTGACGCTGCCGGACAGCGACGGGTACACCGAGAAGGTGTGCGCGAGGTCGTCGACGGTCAGGCGCTGCTGCACCGCGATGGACACGCCCAGGATGAGCTCGCTGGCGCGCGGGCCGACGATGACGCCGCCGAGGACGATCCCGGTGTGCTGACGGCAGATCAGCTTGACGAAGCCGTCCTTGACCTGGTTCATCTTGGCGCGCGGGTTGGTGTTCAGCGGCAGGGTGACGGTGCGGCCGTCGATCCGACCGCTGCGCACGTCGTCCTCGCTGGCGCCGACCGCCGCAAGCTCGGGGTGGGTGAACACGGTGGAGGCGACGGTGGACAGCTGGAGCGGGGAGACCGCCTCGCCGAGCGCGTGCCACATGGCGATGCGGCCCTGCATGGCGGCCACCGACGCCAGCATGTTCACGCCGGTGCAGTCACCGGCGGCGTACACGCCCGGGACGGTGGTGCGGGAGACCCGGTCGACCTCGACGAACCCGCCCCGGCCGAGGCGCACCCCGGCCTCCTCCAGGCCCAGGCCCTCGGTGTTGGGGATCATGCCGACGGTCATCAGGCAATGGCTGCCGTCCACCGTCCGGCCGTCAGAGAGGGTCACCCGGACCCCGTCCTCGGTGCGCACGACCGACTCGGCGCGGGTCTGGCTGAGGACCGTCATGCCGCGTCGCATGAAGACCTCCTCCAGCACCTCGGCGGCGTCGGAGTCCTGCGTGGGCATGACCAGCTCGCGTGAGGAGACGAGGGTGACGTCGGAGCCCAGGGCCTGGTAGGCGCTGGCGAACTCGGCGCCGGTGACACCGGAGCCGACCACGATCAGCTTCTCCGGCAGCTTCTCCAGGTCGTAGATGTGGCGCCAGGTCAGGATGCGCTCGCCGTCCGGTTTGGCGGTGGGCAGCTCGCGGGGGTGGGCGCCGGTGGCGATGAGGACGACGTCCGCGCGGATGCGGCGGTCGCCGACGGCCACGATGTGCGGGTCGACCAGCCGGGCCTCCCCGATGACCACCTCCACGCCCTCCTTGACCAGGCGGGCGCGCGTGTCGTCGGACTGGGCCTGGGCCAGGCGCTTGATCCGCGAGTTGACCTGGTCGATGTCGACCTCGACGGGCTCCTTGTGCTCCTCGGCCGCCGGGATGTGGATGCCCAGGCTGCCCGACTCGCGCACGTACGTGGTGCGGGTGGACGTGGCGATCAGGCTCTTGGAGGGGACGCAGTCGGTGAGGACACAGGAACCGCCGATGCCGTCGCGCTCCACCACGGTCACGTCCGCGCCCAACTGCGCGGCGACCAACGCCGGCTCATAGCCCCCGGGCCCGCCACCGATGATCACGACCTTCGTCACGCTGCTTCACTCCCTCTGCGGGTGGTGCGGCCTACCCGTTCCCGGTCCGGGGCGATGTTCGGGCATGGCAGGGCACCACCTGGTTGTCTCGCTTACCTCCATTGTCGGCCATGCCGGGTGTCGATGACCGCAGCCACCCCCGGTCAGCGCGCGACCGGGGGTGGGGAGTGGCCCGTCGGACCCCCTCCCGAGCTCGGAGAATGCGACGAAGGACACGTGGGCCGGGGCGCCGGGTTCACCCCGGGTGACATGTACATTCCGCCCTTCGGACACCCTGCGTTGCGCTCCGGGTCCAACTGACTACAGAGCGGTAGTATCCGACTTGTGAGCGAATCAGAGCAGCCGCCCCGAACCACGGGCGAGGCGAAGCAACTGGCGGACTCCGCGGCGAAGGAGCTGTTGGCCCGGGCCGGTGCCGACAGTTTCGACGCCCTGGTGGTGCTCGGCTCCGGCTGGGCGGGCGTGGTGGACACGCTGGGCACGGCCGACATCGAGATCGACGCGACCGAACTGCCCGGATTCGTGCGGCCCACCGCGGAGGGGCACAGCGACAAGGTCCGCAGCATGTGGGTGGGCGAGAAACGCGTGCTCGTCTTCATGGGGCGGGTCCACCTCTACGAGGGTCTCGGCCCGATGGTAGCCACGCACGCCGTACGGACGGGGATCGCCGCGGGCGCGCGGGTCGCGGTACTGACCGGTTCCGCCGGTTCCCTGCGCACCGACTTCCAGCCCGGACAGCCGGTGGTCGTGCGGGACCACATCAACCTCACCGCGAGTTCTCCGTTGGCCGGGCCCGACTTCGTCGACCTGAGCCACGCCTACAGCGAGCGGCTGAGGGGGATCATCCACGACGTGGACGTCACCCTCGCGGAGGGCGTGTACGTGGCGACGACGGGCCCGCAGCTCCAGACCCCGACCGAACTGAAGGTGCTGCGACAGGCGGGCGCCGACGTGGTGGGGCGCTCGATCGCCCTGGAGACCATCGCCGCCGTCGAGATGGGGGCCGAGGTCCTGGGCCTGTCGATCGTCAGCAACGACGCGTTGGGGGCGGTACTGGAGCCGTTCGAGCAGGAGCGTGCCCTGGAGGTCGTCACCCAGCGGGCGCGTCGGCTGGGCGAACTGCTCAACCGGGTGGTCACGGCGGCCTGACCAGCGCGTCGGTTCCGTCAGGAGGAGCCGCGGAAACAGCACGAAGCCCGGCCGAGGCCGGGCTTCGTCGTGCTTGGTGTCGCGACCCTGGGGCCGCGTTCGGAAGTGGCTGGGGCACCTTCGACCGGACCCGGCCGGTACCGGCGTGGCGAGCGTACATCCCGAGGCCGTGGGATGGACGGTACCGACCGTGGGACCGGTCGAAGGTGGTGCTTTCCCCGGTGCCGCTCCACGCCCGGGATCCCCGCAGACCCCGTTGGACTGGCGCTGGCAGCACCTTCTCTTCCCGATATTCAGTTGAACCGCGCGCGTTGCCATGGGGGAAGGTCCGGGTGGATGGCCATCCGCGCGAAGCCCGCCCACCCGGAACGTTCTCCCTTAGGCATGCCTAACCTAACCAGAACTCCGGGGGGTGCGTCAACCCCGCGTCTGGCAGTGCCCGCCCGGGGCCCGAGCCACGCCCCGACCCGTACGTCCACCGCCCTGGCGAACGACGGACCCGGCCCCTCGCACCATGCGAGGGACCGGGTCGGATCCGGGGGGAACAGCTGGTCAGGCGATCAGCAGCACGGCCGCCAGGAGCACCAGCGGTACGGCGAGGACGACGATGACCTCGACCGGGACCATCGTCTGCGGGCGGTCCTCGGCGCCCAGAGCGGCCGGGCCCGCCTCGTCGATCTCCTTGATGGGGCCGCGCAGCGGACGCGCCCGGTGCCTCTCCGCGTCACGGCGCAGCTCGCGGGCGACCAGGTCCACCGGACGCATCGTGGTCGGGTCCCTGTCGTCGTCGTGGTCCAGGTAGCCGGACTCACGGCGCATGTTCTCCCGCACCTTGGCCCGCTTGGTCTCACGCAGGGGCCAGGACCGGTAGACCCGCTCCGGGGTGTGCACCCGCAGGACGTCCACCACGTCCACCCACACCACGGCCGCCCACGGCACGAAGGTCTCGCGCAGCGGGTTGATCATCCGGATGCCGCGCTCGGTGGAGACCACGCGGGGACGCAGCCACGCCGCGTAGACGACGGCCACGCTGAGCACCAGGACGGCCCCGGCGATCCAGGCCGTGCGGTCCTGACCGCGCACCACCAGGTCCAACAGCAGCAGGACCGCGACCACCACCCACACGATCGCCATCACCCGGGATGAGGTCGAGTAGTGCGTGGTGACCCCCTCGGAGGATCCGGCCATCAGTGCGTCGCCCACTTCAGCTGGGCGAAGCCCGGCTTGATGGTGCCGTTGATCAGCGCCAGCCGCTCGTCGAACGGCAGGAAGGCCGACTTCATGGCGTTGACGGTGAACCACTGGAGGTCGTCCCAGTCGTACCCGAAGGCCTCGCTCAGCTTGGCGAACTCCTCCGACAGGGTGACCCCGCTCTGGAGGCGGTTGTCGGTGTTGACCGTGACCCTGAAGCGCAGGTCGCGCAGGAGGCCGATCGGGTGCCCGGCGATGGACTCGGCGGCACCGGTCTGGATGTTGGAGCTGGGGCACATCTCCAGCGGCACGCGCTTGTCGCGCACGTACTGGGCCAGACGCCCGAGCACCGGCACACCGTTCTCGTTGGTGGTGATGTCGTCGATGATGCGCACGCCGTGCCCGAGGCGGTCGCAGCCGCACCACTGGAGCGCCTCCCAGATGGAGGGCAGACCGAACGCCTCACCGGCGTGGATGGTGAAGTGGAAGTTCTCCCGGCGCAGGTACTCGAAGGCGTCCAGGTGACGGGTGGGC
Source organism: Nocardiopsis sp. SBT366 (assembly GCF_001083815.1). NCBI lineage: Bacteria > Bacillati > Actinomycetota > Actinomycetes > Streptosporangiales > Nocardiopsidaceae > Nocardiopsis > Nocardiopsis sp. SBT366. The sequence goes on from NZ_LAVM01000071.1 coordinate 26,249, forward strand.
GGGTTGCCCGCCTCCGCGCCGGCGATGTCGAAACCGCTGACACCGGCGTCGCGGTACCGGACCGCCAGTTCGGCGATCTCCGACGAGCGCGCCGCGTGGCGCATGGCGGTCACCAACTGGCCCGTGCGGATGCTCCGCCCCGCGTCGGCGGCGCGCTTCTCCCCCAGTTCGAGCCCCTCCTGGACGGCCTCCACGACCTCCTCCAGGGTGAGCCCGCCCTCCAGGTGCTGCTCGGGGGCGTAACGCTGCTCCGCGTAGACCACGCCGTCGGCGGCCAGGTCCTCCGCCGCCTCGGCGGCCACCCGCACGAGGGCCTCGCGGCTCTGCATAACCGCGGTGGTGTGGGCGAAGGTCTCCAGGTAGCGCTCCAGCGACCCGGAGTCCGACGCGTCGCGGAACCAACGCCCGAGCTCGGCCGGGTCGTAGGTCGGCAGGTCACGGTAGCCCGCCTCCTGCGCGAGCTCCACCACCGTGGACGGGCGCAGCCCGCCGTCGAGGTGGTCGTGCAGGAGCACCTTGGGCGCCCGGCGGATCTGTTCGACTGTGAGTGGCTGGTTCATCCGTTCAGGATGCCACCAGGCGGCGCGGGCACCCGACACGGCGACACGAAGTTACCGACGATCCGGCAGAAGCCGCCCGGTGGCACCGGTGGGGCGGGGCGGGAACCGTCCGTGGCGGACGGCGGACCGAAGGACGGTCAGGCGAGGGCCTGGGTGTCCGCGCGCACGCCCTCGGGCGCGTCCTCCCACAGCGAGGTGAGCGCCGTGGTCACCATGAGGCGGGTGCCTGCCCCGATCGCCCGCTCGTCGGCGTCGAAGGTGCCCCGGTGCAGGTCCAGCATGTCGCCGCTCCAGTCCGGGGAGTGCGTGCCCAGTCGGGCCAGCGCGCCGGGAGCGTGCTCCAGGTACCAGGCGAAGTCCTCCCCGCCCAGACTCTGCGGGGTCGGCGTGACCGCGTCGGCGCCCAGGGCCAGGGTGGTGGCCTCGCGCATGATCTCCACGCTGCGGGCCTCGTTGATGGTGGGCGGGACACCCCTGCGGTAGGTGACCTCGGCGTCGGCGCCGTAGGCCGAGGCGACCGACTCCACCAGTCCCTTGAGGATGTCGGGGGCGGCGTGCCAGGCCTCGTCCTCGAGGCAGCGAACGGTGCCCTCGGCGACGGCGTCGTCGGGGATCACGTTGGGCGCCGAACCCGCGCTGATCCGGCCCCAGACCAGGCTGAACCCGGCCCGGGGGTCGATCCGGCGGGACAGCGCGGCGGGCAGCTCCGTGACGATCTTGCCGAGCGCGTAGACGAGGTCGGAGGTCAGGTGCGGCCGGGCGGTGTGCCCGCCCGGGCCGGACAGGCGCACCATGATCTGGTCGCAGGCGGCCGTGATGCCGCCGGTGCGCAGGCCCACCTTGCCGACCATCTGGCGGGGGTCGCAGTGCAGGGCGAAGACCCGGTCCACGCCCTCCATGCCACCGGCCCTGACGACCTCGACCGCCCCGCCGGGGAGCTCCTCGGCGGGTTGGAAGAGGAGCCGGACGCGGCCGGGCAGCGCGCCCGCCCGGTCCTGCTGGGCGAGGAAGATCCCCGTGGCCAACAGGACCGTGGTGTGCACGTCGTGTCCGCAGGCGTGGGCGACGCCGGGGACCGTGGAGCGGTAGGGGACGTCCTTCTCGTCGGTGAGGGGCAGCGCGTCGATGTCGGCGCGCAGGGCGACCATGGGGCCGGGGCCGTCGCCGATGTCGCAGATCAGACCGGTGCCCTGGGGCAGGGTCCGGGGGGCGAGTCCCGCCTGCCGCAGACGCCCGGCCAGGCGGCCCGTGGTGCGGTGTTCGGCGAAGGCCAGCTCCGGGTGCATGTGCAGGTCCTGGCGGAATCCCGTGAGCTCCCGCTCATGGCGCGCCAGAAAAGCCGTCAACTGCTCCGGCAGGTCACGTCCCTGCATGCGAGGGTCCCCATTTCGTTACTTCTATCGCGCGCCGACAAATGCCGCGCGGGCGGTGTCCCCCTCGAACTCGGCGGAGAGCAGGTCCACGACGTCTTCGAGCGAACCGCCTTCGGCGACCACCGCCCGCTGACGCTCGTAGGAGGCGCCCTTGTCCAGGATCTCGGAGATCAGGTCCAGGTCCTCCGCGCAGCCCAGGCGGGCGGCGACCGGCGCCAGTTCGCGGACCAGCTCGTAGAGGTCGTCACGGATCGGAACCGTGGTTCCGTGTCCGTCCGTGATGACACGAGCGTCGAGTCCGTAGCGGGTGGCCCGCCACTTGTTGTCCTTCACCACCCAGGACGGCGGGCTGGGCAAGCTGTACCCGCGGTCGAGCTGGTGATCGAACAGCTCCACCAGACACTGGGAGAGAGCGGCGGCCATTCCCACCTCGCGCAAGGTGGGAATCCCGTCGAACATCCGGATCTCGATGGTGCCGAAATCCGGGTGCGGACGGATGTCCCACCAGACTTCCTTGATAGAGGCGATGGTACCCGCATTGAGAAGGGTTTCGAGGTAATCCTCGAAAGCGGGCCACCCGGGCAGGTTCGGCGGAGGCCCCGAGGTGGGGAGCGCACCGAAGACAATCGAGCGCGCGGAGGCCAACCCCGTGTCATGACCACCCCAAAACGGGCTAGAAGCACTCAAAGCCAGAAAATGTGGGAGATACTTCGCAAGTGCGTTCACAATGGGAATGGCCTTCTCCTGGCCGCGCACCCCCACGTGGACGTGGACGCCGCAGGTCAGGATCCTGCGCGCCAGCCACTGCATCTGGTCGACCAGTTCCCCGTACCGCTTGCCGGGACTCAGCTGCTGGTCCCGCCAGTGGTCGATCGGGTGGGTTCCGGAACACGTCAGCGTGGCACCACGGGGTTCCAGCACCTCCCGCATGCGAGCCACGTTGCGGCCGAGGTCGCGCTTGGCCTCCTCGACCGTCTCGCAGATTCCCGTGACGACCTCCACCTGTGACTGCATCAGTTCGTGCCGCAACGGGGGGACCGCGGCCTCGCTACTGAGGTCCGGGAGTTCGGCGAGGAGCTGCCCCGCCTCCTGCCGCAGGTGGCGACTGTTCCGGTCGACGAGTTGGAGTTCCCACTCGACCCCGAGTGTCGCGCGCTCGGACGATTTGAATGCGATTCCCATCTGACCTCCTGGTGTGGGACAGCCCTTGTGACCGACGCACCGCTGGTCCCGGAGAACCGGTCATCCGGGACAGAGGAGGACTACCCGTCTCACACCGCGCGCATACGGAATCAACCCACAGTAAAAAACGACTTCTTTCCGATCGTTTTCCGTTTCCGTGGGGAAGCGCCCCGTATCCTCAGCGCCACCGCCGCGACACCCGCCGTGAACGCCGCCACGACCAGCGACAACCCCAGGGCGAGCAGCCGCTGGGCGAGTCGGCGCTCGGCCAGGGCCTCCGGGCTCGGCCGCAGGACCGGGCGCGGACGCGTCCAGTCCATGCCGTTCTCCTCCGGCAGCGGGAAGGACCCGGTGTAGGGCGGCTGCATCGGCAGCCAGGTGGCCGTCCACGCCGCGCTGAACATGATCACGCGCATCACCAGGTTGATCCACACCAGCAGACCGACCAGGACGGCGAAGGACGCGTACACGGGGTTGCCGAGCGTCCCGGCCAACAGCTGCGTCGCGACGTTCTTGAGGATCTCGAACGCCACCGCGCCCAACAGGGCTCCGCGCCACATCTCGGCGGTGGGCCGTCCCGTCCCCGACAACAGGGCGAAGGCCAGTACGAACAGGCACATGTTCACGGCGATCGCGATGACCAGCGCCAAGGCCCGCAGGGACAGGTTGGCCACCAGCGACTCGTCCAGCCCCACCAGGGACAGCATCCACACCGTGGCGGTCTGCATGAAACTGGTGAAGGCGACCGTGAAGAGCAGCGCCGTGCCCAACGCGATCATCACCAGCAGGTCGACCAGCTTGCGCACCAGGAAGTTGGGGCCCTGCCGGAGGCTGTTCAACCAGATGGTGTGCAGGGCCTCCCGCAGCGCCGACACCGAGTTCAGCCCCGCGTACAGCAGGCCCAGCAGACCGATCACACTCGCGCCCACCCGGGCCTCGGCGATCTGCTCCATGGGCAACTGGTCGGACAGTCCGGGCAGCACCTCGTCCAGCGCCCGCTCGAGGTAGGAGGTGAGCTCCACCTGCTGGGAGGCGAGGAAACCCACCACGGCGAAGGCCAAAGCCAGCAACGGGAAGAAGGACAGGAAGGCGAAGTAGGTGACCGCCCCGGCCAACTGGGTGCCGTTGCGGTCCGAGTAGCGCCCGTAGGCACGCACCAGGTGGTCGACCGACGGGTACCGGCGTCTCAGCGTCCAGTAGCCGTCCATCGCCGCGTTCTGGTAACGCTGGGCCGTGTCCTTGGCACGGTCCGCCGCTGGTGACATGGGTTCCCTTCTGTGTCTTCTTGCACCTCCGCTGGCGCTTCGGTGCGTGTTCGGCGCCTTTGCAGAGGAACCTTCGGCGCCCTCACCTTTTTTGGGCCTCCGCTTCGCTTTGGCCCGGGTCCGGCGCCTTTGCAGAGGAACCTTCGGCGCCTACGGTGCGATGGCTCGTTCCTCGCAATCCCACCTCCACCACCTCCAGAACCCTCTCCGGCGCCCTCACTTTTTTGGGCCTCCGCTTCGCTTTGGCCCGGGTCCGGCGCCTTTGCAGAGGAACCTTCGGCGCCTACGGTGTGATGGCTCGTTCCTCGCAATCCCACCTCCACCACCTCCAGAACCCTCTCCGGCGCCGAACCAAGCACCCCCCTTGCGGCTGGGGCGTACGGGCGGGGCTCACGCCCGTGGTTGGGGTGGTCGGTCAGGCCTCCACCGTGGCTGAGGTGAGCGCCGGGACTCTTCGGGTCCGTAACCCTAGCCCTGCGGACCTCTCGGGAGGAAAGCCCCACGCCAGTCCGGTGCCCAGGTGGGGGCAGACTTGGGACCGGAGTTCACCTAGGGAGCGGGGGCGGGACGTGGGGGTCACCGGGGCGCGGGTTCGCGCGGTGTTGGGAGCGCGGACTCCGGGACCGGTCGGGGAGTGGCCCGGGGCGCCGGGCGGCGACGGCCTGCGAGCGGAGTACGCGCGGCGCTTCGGGACGGAGCCCGAGGGCCTGTGGCACGCGCCGGGGCGGCTCGCCCTGATGGGTGAGCACACGGCGGCCAGCGGCGGTGCCGCCCTCTTCGTGGCCTTGCCCTGGGGGGTGACGGTCGCGGTCGGTACCGACCCGGAGGGCTCCACACACGTCGCGGCCCCCAGCGGCCCGCTGAGCGCCCGACACCCCTCCGCCCGGGCGGTGGGGCGCTCCGTGGCCGACGCGCGCGAGAGCGGGCATCTGGGCGCTGACAGGGGCATACGAGTGCTGATCGGCTCAGACCTGCCCGAACACGCCTCCTTGGGACACTCGGCGGCGGTCGGCACGGCTGTGTCCCTGGCACTGGCCGACCTCACGGGGGCCGATCGGCCCACCGGCGCCACCGTGGACGAGGGCGTGGTCCTGGCCGCGCGCGCGGGGCACGCGGTGCGCGTGAACCTGGCCAGTGCCCGGACCACGCTGCTCCCGTTCGACCTGGCCGGGGCCGGGATGCGCCTGGTGGTGCTGGAGACCGGGCAGCTGCCGAGGCGGGACCCCCGCCCGGTGCGCGCCGCCGAACTGGCCCGTGCCCAGGACGTCCTCGGCCCGCTGCGGGCCGTCCAGGACCTGCCCGGGACTCTGCGGCGGCTTCAGAACCCCGTGCTCCGCCACCGGGTGGAGTACGCCGTCACCGAGGTGCACCGGCTCAACGCCGCGGTCGGTCTGTTGCGCGCGGGCCGCGCGGCGGAGACGGGGCCGATCCTGTCCGCCTCGCACCTGTCCCTGCGCCGGTTCGACCTGCCCCTGCCCGCCGTGGAACTGGCGGTCGAGACGGCCGCGCGGGCCGGTGCCCGGGGCGCCCGGTTGTCCGGGTGGGCGGGGACCGCGTTCGCGCTGGTCGCGGAGGAGCGGGTGGCCGGGCTGGAGTCGGAGGTCCGCAAGGCGTTCCTGGCGAGGGGTTGGCCCCCGCCTCGCGTCCGGGCGGCGCTGCCCTCGGAGGGTGCCCGTCGCGGGGCCTGACGGCCCCGGCCCCGTGGCGTTCCTGGCCGGGGCCCCGGGCAGCGGAGGAGATCGGATCGAACCCGACTACTCTGTCAGCGATCACAAGGGACGTACGACACACCCGAGCGGCACATGGCGCGGAGCAGATAGGCGAATCGATGGCTGACCGACGGCACGGGGAAGGGGCCGGCTCGACCGGTGGACACGACGACGCGGGCGTGTTCCGGCGCGGCGGCGACCCTGACAAGCCGGACGAGTTCGAGAGGCTGTACCGCCCCCGCGAGTCCGAACAGCGCGTGGTGGGCGACACCCGGCGGCTCCCCCCTGCCGACCGGGTTCCTCCGCACCGCCCCAGGAAGCGCCGGACGCACAGCGCCGGGCGCGAGTACGACGGGCGCGGGCACCAGCGCCGTGCGCGGGAGCGCCGCAAGAAGACCGCCCGGAACACGGTGATCCTGGTCCTGGTCCTGCTGCTGGTGGTCCCCGGGGCCTTCTACCTCTGGGCGGACTCCCGCTTGCAGCGGGTGGACGCCCTCCAGGACTACGAGGGCCGCCCGGACCGACAGCCCGGGACCACGTACCTGATCGTCGGCTCCGACAGCCGCGACGGTCTGGACGACGACCAGATCCGGGACCTGGCCACGGGGCGCGCGGAGGGCCGCCGCACGGACACGATCATGGTGCTCTACATGCCGCGCGACGGCGATCCGACGATCGTCAGCGTGCCGCGCGACTCCTACGTCCCCATGGCCGTCCCCGGCTACGCGGACAACAAGATCAACACCGCCTTCGCGGACTCCGTGTGCGGCACCGGCGAGGACGGCGAGGAGGTCTGCGGCGGCCCGGCCCCGCTGGTGCAGAGCTTCGAACAGGCCTCCGGCGTGCGGATCGACCACTACGTGGAGATCGGCATGGGCGGCTTCGTGGACCTGGTCGACGCGGTCGGCGGCGTGGAGCTGTGCCCCGAGGAGCCGATGGCGGACCCGAAGGCGGGCCTGGACATCGAGGCGGGCTGCCAGGAGATGGACGGCGGCACCGCGCTGGGCTACGTGCGCACCCGCGCCACACCGCGCGCCGACCTGGACCGCATCCAGCGGCAGCGCGAGTTCTTCTCCGCGCTGATCCAGGAGGCCAGCGCCCCCTCCACGCTCTTCAACCCGTTCAAGTCGGTGCCGCTGGTACTGGCGGGCACCGACACGTTCATGGTCGACGAGGGTGACAAGCTGCGTCACCTGGCGAGCATGCTGCTGGCGATGCGCGGCGGCACCCAGACCACGGCGGTTCCGGTGGGCGACACCCCCACGCTGGACGGTGTGGGCTCGGTGGTGCTCTGGGACGAGGTGCGGTCCGAGCAGATGTTCGAGGCCATGCGCACCGGCGAGGCGATCCCGGAGGAGGCCATGGAGGACTGAGGTCCCCTGGAACGAGCGAAGGGCCCGTCACCGGAGTGACGGGCCCTTCTTCGTGACGTTCCGTACTGTGCGCGCCTACCCCCCAGCGGGCGCACGGCCGGCACGTCGGCTCGTGGTGGCCTGAGGGGCGAAAACCCCCTCTGGCCTGCCGGTTCTCACCGGCGTGTCTCCACAATAGGTCAAAGTTCGCGAAAGGGGCGAATCGCGCTCACGTGTCCTACGTCGCACCCGACGCCGGAGGACCCCCTCCTACCCCGTCATCCTCCCACCACCGACGTCCGCATGTGGGCCGAACACGGGAAACACACCCGGGAACTTCTGCGTTCCGCGCGCCCCGAACCCCCGCGAACAACGCGTTTCGTGCTTCTCGACCCGCTGCGGCGACCCCCGGAGACGACGAAGCCCGGGCGCCCCCTCACGGGGACGCCCGGGCGTGGTCAAGGTCTCACCGCGCCGGTCGGCTCAGGACCGTCGCGCCGAGTCAGGACCTAGGCGAGGCGCTTGCTCAGGTTCTCGTCCAGAGCGGCGAGGAACTGCTCGGTGGTCAGCCACTCCTGCTCGGAGCCGACCAGCAGGGCCAGGTCCTTCGTCATCTGGCCGCCCTCGACGGTCTTGATGACGACGTCCTCGAGGGTGTTCGCGAACTCGACCACCTTCGGGGTGTTGTCCAGCTTGCCCCGGTGCTCCAGACCGCGGGTCCACGCGAAGATGGACGCGATCGGGTTGGTCGAGGTGGGCTTGCCCTGCTGGTGCTGGCGGAAGTGACGGGTCACGGTGCCGTGGGCGGCCTCGGCCTCGACGGTACGGCCGTCGGCGGTGCGCAGGACCGAGGTCATGAGGCCGAGCGAGCCGTAGCCCTGGGCGACGGTGTCGGACTGGACGTCACCGTCGTAGTTCTTGCAGGCCCAGACGTAGCCGCCGTCCCACTTGAGCGCGGCGGCGACCATGTCGTCGATGAGGCGGTGCTCGTAGGTCAGGCCCGCGGAGGCGAACTTGTCCTTGAACTCGGCCTCGAAGATCTCCTCGAACACGTCCTTGAACATGCCGTCGTAGGCCTTGAGGATGGTGTTCTTGGTGGACATGTAGACCGGGAAGTTCCGGTCCAGGCCGTAGTTCAGGCTGGCCCGCGCGAAGTCCTCGATGGACTTGCGGTAGTTGTACATGCCCATCGCGACGCCGCCACCCTCGGGGAAGTTCGCGACGTCGAACTCGACCGGCTGGCTGCCGTCGGCCGGGGTGTAGGTCATGGTGACCGAGCCGGGGCCGGGGACCTTGAAGTCGGTGGCCTTGTACTGGTCGCCGTGGGCGTGACGGCCGATGATGACCGGCTTGGTCCAGCCCGGCACCAGACGCGGCACGTTCTCACAGATGATGGGCTCGCGGAAGACGACGCCACCGAGGATGTTGCGGATGGTGCCGTTGGGCGACCGCCACATCTTCTTGAGGCCGAACTCCTCGACGCGGTCCTCGTCGGGGGTGATGGTGGCGCACTTGACGCCGACGCCGTGCTCCTTGATGGCGTTGGCGGCGTCGATGGTGATCTGGTCGTCGGTCCGGTCACGCTCCTCGATGCCGAGGTCGTAGTACTTCAGGTCGACGTCGAGGTACGGCAGGATCAGGCGGTCCTTGATGAAGGACCAGATGATCCGGGTCATCTCGTCGCCGTCGAGCTCGACTACGGGGTTTTCGACCTTGATCTTGGCCATGGCTGTGTGGCTGTCCCTTCAGTCCTCGCTACCGCCTCGTGCGGCGGAGAGCCGGGACCGGTTCGTGGCCGGTCCCGTGTCCCGCGCGCGCGGCAATCCCTGATCCCGCCCGGTGTCCGTGCTGCCCGGGAGGCGGCGCTTGTCAGTGTCGCGGTATCTCGACATCAAGCTTATTCGACGCCTAGGAGGAGAGTTGCGGCGCCACCCAGGCCAACACGATCAGAAGGACCGCGAGCGCCACCAGAGTGAGCAGATCGACCCATCTCCGGCGTACCGCGAGCAGTCCGATCCAGTCCTTGGGCAGCAGCAGCCGGAAGGTCGCCGCGAGCAGCAGCGCCGTCGCGATGATCGCCGGACCGCGCTTGAAGTAGGCAGCCGCCACCACGACGATCCCGGCCGCCAGCGCGGACAGGACCAGGGCGTAGGGCACCTGGGAGAGCCAGTACGGCACCTTGGGGCGGCCGCCGCCCGTCCCGCCCGACCCGCCGTCGGGGGTCCCCCCGTCCGGCCGGACCACCTCAGTCTGCTCAGCGTCGTCCACCGCGTCCCGACCCGTTCGCCTCGGAGTTGCTTGGCCGCCGTGCGGCCCGTACCCACGGCCCCTCCCCGGTCGGCTGGCACAGACCGGCCACACGTCGAGGAGGAGCTGTCCGAAACCGAACAGCGCTCCAGTGTGGCTCATGTTCCTGGCGGCTCCGGACGCCCCGCACGAACAGGGGCGCCGTCGTCCTGGAGGGACCGCGTTCATACTAGTGAACCCCACGGCCGAAGCCCCAGGGCCCACGGAAACGGACTGGCTTCCTGCGGGGGCCTCTAATGACCGTTTCCTGCTTCCGGTTCGGTCACAGAGGCGTATTTCCACGCCTTATCCGTCTAACTCCGAAGTAAGCGCGTAGAACCCGTACCAGCCGGGTAACCAAGGTGGAGATGAGTGCACCGGTGAGCGAGGACCACCCCCATGAAGCCCACTCGACGTGTAGACCGATCGGCCACCCCCCGACAGCCGCCCCTCCACCACCGTAGGCCGCAC
>NZ_LAVM01000072.1:0-29330 GCF_001083815.1 Nocardiopsis sp. SBT366
GGGCGGGCTCATCCCCGGGGGACGCTTCTGACGTCGGAGGGCCCGCTCACCAGCGCGCCCACGTCCCTGATCTGGTCCGTGACCCCGGCCAGCCGCAGGCTCTCCGCCCAGGTCATGTCCGGGCTCTGGCGCTCACCGGCGGCCAGGCACCGCCCGACCTCCTCGATCTCGTACTCGTAGCCGTTGGCCCGGAAGGGCCGGTGGAACCGTTCGGGCGCGCGCCCCTCCCGGTGCAGGACCAGTTCGGTGGCGGCCCAGAAGAGCGGGATCTCGATCCAACCGTCCGTCCCGGCCAGCACCGCGCGGTTGGGCAGGACATTGCGGGAGGCGCAGGTCAGGGAGGCGCTCACTCCGTCCTCCCCGTGCACCAGCACCGCGGTCTGGGTGTCCACCATCCGGTCCGGCGACAGCTGCCGGGTGGCGCCCACCACGGTGAGTTCGCCCAGGTACTGCGCGGCCAGCGCCAGCGGGTACACCCCCAGGTCCATCAGGGCACCACCGCCGAGGTCGACGTTGAACAGCCGGTGGTCGGGGTCGTAGGGGACGTTGATCCCGAAGTCGGCGGAGACCGTGCACAGTTCGCCGACCGCCCCGTCCGCGACCAGTTCGCGGGCGAGCCGGGAGGCCGGCAGGAAACGCGTCCACATGGCCTCCATCAGGAAGCGGTCGTTGGCCCGGGCCGCCGCGACCATCTGCGACACCTGGAGCGCGTTCATCGCCATGGGCTTCTCCACGAGCACGTGCTTGCCCGCTTCGAGCATCAGGAGGGTGTTCGGATGGTGCCAGGGGTGCGGTGTGGCCACGTAGACCACGTCCACGTCGGGGTCGGCCGCGAGTTCCTCGTACCCGCCGTGGCGGTTCGGGACGTCCCACACCCGACCGAACTCCTCCGCCCGGTCCAGCGTGCGCGAGCCCACCGCCGTGACCCGGGCCGAGGGGACGGCCCGCAGTCCCTCCATGAAGGCGTGCGCGATCCCACCGGTCCCCACCACGCCCCAGCGCGGCCCACCGTTCTGTTGTGTCATGTGGGCATCCTAAAAACACGGTCATGTCCGGGTCGAGGCGGGGAAGGTCCTCGGTTTCCGCGCGGGGGGACCGTACGGTGGCCGAGGAGAGGCCGCGCACGGCCGACACGTGAACGGAGGAGGAATGTCGGAGACACTCGCCCGGAGGTTGGGGGTCGAGCCCGGAGACCGGCTGCTCGTCCTCAACGCCCCCGAACGCTACCTGCGGCTGCTGGAACCCCCGACCGACATCCACATCGACCTCGGTCCGATCGAGGGCGCCGAGTACGACGACCTGCACCTGTTCGCCCTGGACCGGGGCACCGTCGACCGGGAGGGCCCCCGCGCCCTGGCACTCACCGGCCCCACCACCCGCCTGTGGGTGTGCTTCCCCCAGCGGGGCGGCACGATCATCACGGACCTGACGGCTGACAAGGGCTGGGACACCCTGGTGGACGCGGGATGGCGCGGCACCGCCCAGGTGCCGATCGACTCGGACTGGGCGGCGCTGCGCTTCGAACGCCGGGGCGTCTAGCTCTCGACCCGGACGGTACCGCTGGTGGTGTTGACGTCGATCCGACCGTCGCCGCCACCGGTGCCCACACCGAAGTCGCGCTGGCCGGACACCGACTCCCCGGTGACCTCGTACTCCCCGTCCGGGACCGTGGCCACGACCCCGCCGCTGACGGTCTCCACCGACAGAAGGTCGAAGGGGTCGGTGGTCCGTGCCCTGACCTCACCGGAGGTGGTGACGGCCTCCAGGGTGGTGAACCCGCCGCCGAGCTCCAGCGCACCGCTGACCGACTCGGCCCGGATCTCGTCGGCGGTGAAGTCCTCCGCGCGGATCTCGCCCGAGGTGCTGGAGACGTCCAGCAGGGGGCCCTCGCCGGAGGCCGTGATCCGGCCGCTGACGGTGTGGGCCCGCGCCGCGCCCTCGACCCGGTCGAGGACGATGTTCCCGGAGACGCTCTCCACGTCGACCGCGCCGCTGTGCTCCGACACGTCCACGGCGCCGCTGGTGGTCTCCACGCTGAGGTCGCCCTCCAGGTTCTCCACGGAGACCCGGCCGCTGATGGTCTCCAAGGTCACCTGAGTCCCGGTGGGGACCGTGACCTCGTAGTCCACCGAGCAGGAGCTGAAGAGCGGCAGCCCCGAACAGTCGGTTTCGATCTCCAGCGTGCCGCCCTCGGCCTCGATGTCCTCGTCCGGCTCCGACAGGGGGCTGCCCCGCAGCTTGCGGTCCACGGTGACCTCGTCGCCCGTGCCGCCGCGGAGCAGGACCTCGCCGCCGGTGGAGTTGTCGATCTCCAGCGCGCTCACCCCGCCGAAGGAGTCCGCGCGGTCCGACTGGTTGACGGTCATGTTCCCCAGCACGGAGAGCGCGGTGAGGACGACCAGCGCCAGCACGAGCACCCCGCCCAGGAACATCCACGGTCCCCGGCGGAATCCCCCGCGCTCCTTGCTTGAGGAGGCGTACAGGCCTCGTGCCCTGAAAGTCATGTTCTTCCCTTCCTGGAAGGCTCGGCCCTCCCTCTGGTGTCCCGGTTTCGTGCCGGTGCCGGTCAGTCGCGGTCGGTGCCGCGCAGGTAGCGCAGCACGGCCTGGACCCTGCGGTGGTCGTGGTCGTCCTGGCCGAGGTCGAGCTTGGTGAAGATCGACCTGATGTGCTTCTCCACGGCCCGGTCGGTGATGGTGAGCCGGTCGGCGATCCCGGCGTTGTTCAGACCCTGGGCCATCACCTCAAGGACCTCGCCCTCACGCGGTGTGAGGCTCTCCAGGGCCCGGTCCCGGCGCCTGCTCAGCAGCTGTGAGACCACCTCGGGGTCGATCGCCGCGCCGCCCCCGGCCACCCGGCGCAGCACGGTGAGGAACTCCTCGATGTCGGCCACCCGGTCCTTGAGCAGGTAGCCGACCTTCTCGGCGCCGCCCCCGAGCAGGTCGGCGGCGTAGCGGCTGACCACGTGCTGGGACAGCAGCAGCACGGCCACCTCGGGGTGGTCCCGCCGAATGCGCACCGCCGCCTGGATGCCCTCCTCGGAGTAGGTGGGCGGCATCCGGATGTCGATCAGGCACAGGTCGACGTCCGGATGCTGGAGGACGGCGGCGGTCAACGCGTCGGCGTCCCCCACCTCCGCGAGGATCTCCACCCCGGAGTCCTCGAGCAGCCGGACCATGCCGCTGCGCAGCAGCACGGAGTCCTCGGCGATGATGACGCGCGGCCCCCGCCGTTCGTCGTGTGTGTCGGCCGTGCTCACGGTCACGCCTTCCATGGGATGTTCGCGGTCAGGACGGTGCCCCCGCCGGTCGGGCTGTGGACGGTCAGTATCCCGTCGACCGCGTCCACCCGGTCCCACAGCCCGTAAAGACCGGTGCCCGCCTCGGGGTCGGCGCCCCCGACCCCGTCGTCGGTCACGGTGACGCGCAGCAGCTCGCCCCTGCGCCCAAGGGCCGCGATCCGTTCGGTGGTCACCGCGACCTGCCCGGCGTCGGCGTGCTTGGCGACGTTGGTCAGCGCCTCACAGACCACGTAGTAGGCGACTCCCTCGGCCCGCGCCGAGGGGCGTTCGGGCAGGTCCACGTCGAGGCGGACCGGGACCGGGGAGCGACCGGCCGCCACCGGCAGGGCCGCGCCGAGCCCGTGGTCGGTCAGGACCCTGGGGTGCAGGCCGCGTGCGACCTGGCGGAGTTCGGTCATGACCTCCCGGGACTCCTCCTGCGCCTCGGCGATCAGCTCACGGGCGCCGTCAGGGTCGTGGGAGAGCCGGGCGCGCGCCCGGGTGAGGGTCATGGTGAGCGCGAGGAGTCGTTGCTGGGCGCCGTCGTGCAGGTCGCGTTCGATCCTGCGGCGTTCGGCCTCGGCCTCGTCGACCATCCGCAGTCGGCTGTCCTGGACGTGCAGGAGCCTGCGCCGCATCCGGACCTCGGGGGCCTCGAAGAGCAGCAGGCGGTGCAGGAGGACCTCGGTGGAGATCATGTGGGGCGCCAGGCGCAGACCGACCACGGCGGCCAGCGGGCCGACGACGACCAGGATCAGCGGGCCGACCAGATCGCCCGGTGTGCCCAGGGCCAGGATGTAGGCGATTCCCAGGGACGCGCCGATGGCGGCGGCGCCGCCGCACACCACGAACACCACGACCAGGCCCGCGGCGAACAGTCCGTGCAGGCCGGCGGCGGTGCTGTAGACCACCATGGTCCACGCGTCGCGGCCGAAGACGAACCGCCACACCCGGGTCCAGGGGTTGTCGTCGGCCAGGGGGTCGGGCGGGTTGGCCTCCACGATCCCGAACACGTTGGCGAGGCGGTCGCGCTGGACCCGGCAGGCGAGTCTGGCGAGCAGGGTGGCGGTGACGGGCAGGACGACCAGGAACCCCAGGGAGTCGCGGACGACCTGGGAGACCGGGTAGGTGAACCCGATGTCCGTCCAGGGCAGGAACAGCCCCATCCCGATCCAGCTCGCCACCATGACCAGCAGGGAGACGGGGATCAGGTAGAAGAGGGCCAGGGTCAGGGAGGTCATCAGGTGCAGGACCTGGACCAGAAGCAGCCGCCATCCGCTTCCGTGGAGGTCGGAGGCGAAGGGTACACCGGCCAGGGCGGTCAGCCGGGCCCCGACTCTTCCGCCGCCCCGTTCCGCGCTCCGCGCCCGCTGTTCCCGTGTGCCGCTCACAGGACCAATCTAGGGATTGGGGCAGTTGGGCACGAGGTCAGCAGCACGAGGAACGCGGGTGGTGCCAGCACTACCGGCCTGGTCGGGGCGGGCCGAGTGCCGGATGGTGCAGGGTGGGGGTTCGGGTTCGTCGACCGGGGGTGACGGTGCTGGAACGGGTGTTGGAGGACGTCGGGGGCGTCAACACGTTCTTCCGGGTGGGGAGGGCTCCGCTCGGTGAGGGCTGGGAGCCGGTCACCGCGTGGGACGGTCGCACAGAGGCCGGGCGGGAGCGCGTGGCGGTCGAGGTCGACCGAGTGCGGGCCCAGCTCGGGGCGGTCTCGGGTGTCGGCGCGCAGGACGTGGAGTGGCGGGTGGGCGCCTCACTGTTCCACCAGGGGCTGGCCTCGCGGTTGCTCTCGCCCGTGCTGGCGGCGGGGCTGTGTCACGGGGTGCGCCTGCGCGCCGACCTGTTTGTCCACGAACCGGGGCGCTCGGGGTCCTTGGAGCTGCGCACGCGACAGACCCGGGCCACACCGATGTCAAGGGAACCCGTCGAGGTCGCAGCGTGGGTGGAAGAGACCGTGGTGGGGGGTGTGCTGGCCCACGTGGAGGAGGCGCTGTCCGGCATCGGCCGGGTCTCCCCCGGTCTTCTGCGGGGCGACACCGGTGCGGCCCTGGCAGGGGCCGCACGCGCCCTGGGCGGCGCCCGGGGCGAGCAGCGCGCGCACGCGGAGGAGGTGGTCCGGGTCCTCACGGACCGGCCCTGCCTTCGGGGCACGGGTGCCTATGTCGGAGTGGACCGCGCCGGGTTGGCGGTCTTTCGCAGGACCACCTGTTGTCTGTACTACCGGCTGCCCGGGGGCGGTCTGTGCGGTGACTGCGCGCTGCGCCACCCGCCCACCACCCGTTCCCGGTGAGGAGACGTCCGTGCCGTCTCGCCCCCGGGGCCGGTCCCGCTCGGCTCAGACACCGTCCGCCGCCCGGCGGACCGCCTCCAGGTCGATGCGGCCCATCGTGAGCATGGCCTGGGTGGCCCGGTAGGCCCGCTCCGGGTCGGGATCCCACACCAGGGAGTCCAGCTCCTCCGGGAAGACCTGCCAGGAGAGGCCGAAGCGGTCCCGGAGCCAGCCGCACTGGCTCTCCTGGCCGCCGTCGGTGAGCGCGTTCCAGTAGCGGTCGGACTCGGCCTGGTCGCGACAGATGACCTGGAAGGACACCGCCTCGTCGAAGGTGAAACCGCCCCCGCCGTTGAGTGCCGTGAAGGGCGCCCCGTCCAGTTCGAACTCAATGGTCAGCACGGTGCCCTCGGCAACCGGCATGTCGGGGCCGTAGTGCGTGGTCCTGAGCACGCGCGAGTTCTCGAAGACGTGCGTGTAGAACTCCACCGCCTGTTCCGCCTGGCCGTTGAACCACAGACACGGCCTGATCGTGTGCAGGAGTGCCATGGTCTCCCCCTTCTCCCCGGAGTTTCCCCTCTCCTCTTGGTACCCGCTTCTCTCATGCCGCACCACACTCCTCAAAGTTCCCTAAACTCCTGCGACAGCAAGTATCATGAGGGAAGTTTATGGAAGAAAAAGCGTCAGCAAGGAGAGTCGTGCCCCAGCAGTACTACTCGGTGGACCAGGTCGCGGACCTTCTGGGTCTGCACGTCAAGACGGTGCGCGCCTACGTCCGCGAGGGGCGTCTGGCGGCCACCCGGATCGGGAAGCAGTACCGTGTCCGCCGCCGTGACCTCGAGGAGTTCGCCGGTGGTCCGTTGTCCGAGGAGGAGGGTTCCGAGGCCCAGGAGGCTCCCCACGCGGAGGCCTCCACCGTCGTGCACGTCGACGGAATCGACCGCGCCACGGCCGACCGTGTCACCACGCTGCTCACCGTCACCGGGCGGCCCGAGGACCGTGGGCGGGCGCACGTCCAAGTGGTCCACGACCCGGGGCGCTCCCGACTGAAGGTGGTCATGGTGGGCGACCTGGCCTCCACCGCGACCCTGTTGGGCTACATCGACTCGCTTGTGGGTGACCAGCGGTGAGCGCTTCGGAAACAGGCGGGCCGTCGGGAAGGGAAACGGAGCCGATGTCGCGGACCCTTCCGGAGACCCGTCAGCTGGGCGCGCGCCCCGTCATGCTCTGCCCGGAGCTGGGGCCTCCCCTGCGCGAGGCCGCCGACGTGATCGGTGACGCCTTCCACCACGGCGTCACCTGGGTCGCGGTGCCCGCGGGGCGCCTCGACCCGGACTTCTTCCGGCTGCGCACGGGCGTGGCCGGTGAGTTCCTCCAGAAGTTCGCCAACTACCGGATCGGACTGGCCGTGGTCGGGGACGTCTCCGCGCACGTGGCGGCCAGCGACGCCTTTCGCGACCTCGTCCGGGAGTGTGATCGCGGAACGCAGTGCTGGTTCGTCCCCGATCTGCGAGCCCTGGGAGAGCGGCTGTCCCTCTGACCGGAGAGCCTCGTCTCACATGTTGAGATGATCATCTCACAAAGAGAGATGCCGGGGTAGGGTCGACCGAAGCCCCCGAGACGAAGGCGGAACCCGATGGCCCGGTACACGCACGGACAACACCCGACCGTCACCACCTCCTACCTGTGGCGCAACGCGGAGAACTCCGCTGCCTACGCGCTGCCGGAGATCAGGCCCGGGCACTCCCTCCTGGACGTCGGCTGCGGCCCCGGCAGCATCACCGTCGACCTCGCCCGCAGAGTCGCGCCCGGACGCGTCACCGCCGTGGACGCCTCCTCCGAGGCGGTCGAGCGGGCACGAGCCCATGCCGAGGAGGTGGGCGCGGACAACGTCGACTTCGTGGTCGGCGACGTCCACGGCCTGGACCTGCCCGACGACACCTTCGACGTCGTCCACGCCCACCAGGTCCTCCAGCACGTGGGCGACCCGGTGCGGGCGCTGGCCGAGATGGGCAGGGTCGCCCGACCGGGCGGCGTGGTGGCCGCCTGCGACAGCGACTACTCGGCCATGCTCTGGTACCCGCGCCTGCCCGAACTGGACGCCTGGATGACGCTGTACCAGGGGGTGGCCCGCGCCAACGGGGGCGAACCCGACGCCGGACGCCACCTGCTGGCCTGGGCGCACGCGGCCGGGTTCACCGAGGTCAGCTATGTCGCCGAGGCGTGGAACCACTCCGACCCCGAACGCCGGGCCTGGTGGGGCGACATGTGGTCGCACCGCATCCTGGAGTCGGCGGTGGGCCGCGACGCCGTCGAGAGGGGGATGGCGAGCCAGGAGGACCTGGAGTGGATCTCCCAGGGCTGGCGGCGGTGGAGCGTTCATCCCGACGGTGTGTTCGTGATCCCCCGGGGCGCGATCCTGTGCCGGGTTCCGGGCTGAGGCAGGCGTCGGCGGCCCGCGCACCCGTTCACCAGCCGCCAGGTCTCACCGCGACGAGGCCGGGTCCGCGAACGCGCGGATCTCGCTGACAACGGTCCGCCAGGCCGGGGCGGGAACCTCGTGACCACGCCCGGCAGGGTGACCAGACGGGCGCCGGGGATTCTCGAGGCGATCACGGTCGCCGCCCTTGGCCGGATCAGGGGGTCGTCCTCGCCGTGAGGCACCAGTGTGGGCGCCGTGACGGAGCTGATCGGCGGACCGCTCCACTGGGCTCCGATCTGACGGCTCTGCGCCCCGGTGTCCCGGGCTCCCGCGTCGGCCAGTGCTTCGGCCCTGGTGAGGGCCTCCCCTCGTCGAAGGGCTGGCCGGGCCCCGCGCAGAAGCGGGCCACGGCCAGCCCCGCCCGGACCGCGCCCTCCCTCGTGTCGGGGAAGCGCATTCGGCTGGGCCTCGCCACGGAGGGGATGTTGACGTAGCGCAGGGCGCCCAGGCCCCCGTGTCTCCGGGCCGGCGCTGGCCGAGGTCAGGCTGCGGACCCTGTCCGGGTGGCGGACGGCGACGCGCTGGGCCACGGTTCCACTGAGTGAGACCCCGAACAGGTGAGCGGACTCCCAGCCGAGTTCGTCCATGACCGCGACGGCGTCGTCGGTCATGTCCTCGACGGTGACGCGCCTGACCAACACCGTCCTGTTCCGAACCCAGCGATCTCCCACCGAGATCAACTGCCCGGCCGAGCCGCTTTGGGGGCGGCTGGCGACGCATGCGCGGCCCACGAACCGCCTCCGGGGATCAGTCTCACGGAACACGCACCGGCCGACCCGGCGTGACACTGGCCGCGACGGCGACCGCCGATATATCGTCGGTCCGTCGGGACCCGGACCTCGACCCATCCGGAGGCACCATGACCGACCTGCCCATCGGATTCTGGCTCAAGCACCTGGACCGGCTCATCGAGAACGACCTCGACCACGCCCTGGCCGAGGACTCCCTCGGACGCCGTCAGTGGCAGGTGCTCAACTCCCTGCACGAGGACCCCGGCACCGTCCTCCAGCTGGACCAGCGCCTGGCGCCCTTCCTGGAGGAGGACGAGCCCACCGTCGCCCCGGCCGTGGAGGCCCTGCGTGAGCGCGGCTGGGTGAGCGGCCTGGTCTCACTGGAGCTGACCACCGACGGCCAACGGGCCCACGGAGATCTCCTCCAGCGCGTCAAACGCACACGGGAACGACTGTGCGAGGGCGTCAGCGACCAGGAGTACCGGGACACCGTCAACGTCCTCGAACGGATGTCGGCCAACCTCGAACAGCCCTGACCGTCAGTCGAAGAGCAGTTCCCTGGTGAGCTCGACGAAGGCCAGGTCGTCCCGGCGGGGCAGCCCGAAGGCGGCGTCTCCGTAGGGGAAGGGTTCGGTCTTGCCGGTGCTGGTGTACCCGCGCCGCTCGTACCAGGCGATCAGCTCGGGGCGCTGCTTGAGGACCTTCATCCGGATCAGGCGGCACCCCCACTCGCGCGCGGCCGTGCGCTCGGCCTCGGCCAGCACGACTCGGCCCAGGCCCGCTCCCTGGAGGTCGGGGCGTACCGAGAACATCCCGAAGTACGCGCCGTTCACGCTGCGCTGGAGTTCGCAGCAGGTGACGATCTCACCCCCGGACTCGCCGACGAGCACCAGGGTGTTGGTGCGGCCGAACAGTTCCGCCATGGCGTCGGCGTCCACCCGCTGCCCGTCGAGGAAGTCGGCCTCGGTGGTCCAGCCCTGCCGTGAGCTGTCGCCCCGGTAGCAGGAGTTGACCAGGTCGACCAGCGCGGGGACGTCCTCGACCCCCGCGGGCCGGAACTCGACCCTGGCCCGTCCGTCCGGCACGCCCTCGCCCTGCATGGTGGTCACGCTCTCCCCCTCGAAATCCCTCGGGATCACCCCGAACCGCGCACCCAGTATGTCCAAGACCGGGGAGTGGCCGGGCCACCCCCTGGTGCGGACACCGGGCCGAGGCGATCGGACCGGGCTAGTGCCGGGTGGACTCGACGTGCGCCAGGAAGGATCGCAGCCTCGCGCTCCCGGCCTCGGAGGAAACCTGCGCCGGGTTGACCATCATCTGGAGGGCGAGCCCGTCCACGAAGGTGTGCAGGAACGCGGCCCAGGTCTCCAACCACGGGTCAGGGTGTTCGCTTTCGGGGTCGCGCAGGGGAGGCAGTCCGCCGAGTCCGCCGACCAACCGGCGGTAGAGGCCCCGCTGGCGGGACCAGCGCTCCTCCAGGCGGGGGTCGAGATCACCGAGGTCCCCGGCCGCCTCCCAGACACGGAACTCGGCGCTGCGAGTGGGGTCCAGGGGGAGCATGTGCTCGGCGAACCTTGCGGTGCGCTCGACCATGGAGTCCCCGGGGTTCATGGTGAGCGACTGTTCCCGCATCCGCCCGACCACGCGTTCCTCGGACAGGTCCATGGCGAAGACCAGCAGTTCCTCGCGGGTCCGGAAGTAGTGGCGCAGTGCCCCGGCGGAGAGCCCCGCCTCGGCGGCGACGGTGCGGATGGACACGGCCTGGGGGCCGGAGTGGGCGATCACCCTCCACAGGGCCTCGGCCAGCTCCCGGCGGCGTTCTTCGTGATCAACGATCTTGGGCACCCTCCTTTTTTAGCACATCTGTGTTATTTTATTTGGCACAGTCGAGTTGAAAAAGATGCGGAGAGACGCATGCCTCCCCTGGACGTACTCCTGCCAGTCGCCGGACTGGCGCTCCTGGACACACTGAGCCCCACCACCCTCGGTGTCTCGCTCTTCGTGCTGCTGAGCGGCGCCAGCTCCGTCGCCCGCCCCCTCTTCGTCTACCTCGGCACGGTGGCACTGTTCTACTTCGCCCTCGGGTGCGCGCTCATGCTGGGACTGGGAGTCGCCCTGAGCGAACTGTCCCACCTCGCCGACAGCCCCGTCACGGGCTGGGTCATGGTGGTCCTGGGGGCGGGCCTGTTCGCCTACTCCTGGGTGATGCCCACCAAGCGGCGCGCACCCCGCCGCCCGGCCTCGTTCCGGACCACCAGCATGGTCGGCCTGGGCCTGGCCACCGGACTGCTGGAGGCCGGGACCGCGCTGCCCTACCTCGGCGCGATCGGCGTCATGAGCACCGCCGAGTTGGCCCCGCACACCTGGGTCCCCATGCTCGCCGCCTACAACCTGGTGATGGTCCTGCCCCCGGTCCTGCTCTACCTGGGCCACCGCGTGTTCGGCGAGCGCCTGCGCCCCAGACTGGACCGCTGGCGGGAGAAGGTCGACTCGGGCTCGCGCGAGGTCCTGTCCTGGGTCATCGGCATCGTGGGGCTCCTCCTGCTCATCAACGGTCTCCAGCAGGTGGGGATCATCGACCTCATCGACTCCTTGGACCTCTGAGGCGGGGGTCGGGGGATTCGGCAAGGGCTGTAGCCAGCCCCCGAATCCTGTTCCGGTGTTCCTCGCGCCCGGTCCCGCGAGGGTCGACCGGTTCTGCCGTCAGCGCGGGGTGAGGACGCAGAACTCGTTCCCCTCGGGGTCGGCCAGCACGGTCCACGGCACGTCACCCTGCCCCAGGTCGACGTCGGTGGCGCCCAGGGTCCGCAGCCGGTCCGTCTCCGCTGCCTGGTCATCACCGGGATAGGGCCTCAGGTCGAGGTGGATCCGGTTCTTCACGGTCTTCACCTCGACGGAGCGGACGAACTCCAGGTACGGGCCGACCCTCTCCGAGGAGCGAAGGAGCGCGTGCTCGTCGGTCACCTCGTGCACGGTCCAGTCCGTCGCCTCGCCCCAGAAACGGGCCATGGCCCGCGGGTCGGCGCAGTCGAGCACCACCGCGGCCATCGGGCCGGTGTCCCGGTAGAGGGCGCGGGGCTCCAGCACGCGGAACTCGTTGCCCTCGGGGTCGGACAGGGCGGCCCCGGGGGCGCCTTCCCGTCCCCGGTCGTCGGGGGTCGCGCCAAGGCCCTCCAGGCGCGCGACCAGCTCAGTCAGGTGCGCCTCGGAGGTGGTGGCGAGGTCCACGCGCACGCGGTTCCGTACCGTCTTGGGTTCGGGCACGCGAAGAACGTCGACGCAGAGCGCGATGGGGTCGGGGTAGGCGAAGCCCTCGGGTTCGAGGTTGGTGACGCCGGGTCCCTCGCTGGAGGTCTCCCAACCGAGTGCCCGTGCCCAGAAACCGCCGACTGCGGCGTCGTCCTGGGCGTTCATCGCGATCTGAACAAGTCGAGTGGCCATGACGACCGATCGTAGGCCCACACGTGCCGGGCGGCCCACCCCTTTTTCCCTGGCGGTCCGGGCCGCCCAGCAGGAGGAGCGCCGCGACGTGAGCGCGCTCTGACCGCTCCCCCGGGGTCAGCGGCCCTTCGCGTACAGCTCCGAGAGCAGAGCCACCGCCGCGTGCGTGGCCGGGTGCGGGTCGTGCCGCCGCCAGACCAGCCGCACGGGGATCAGCGGCGCGTCGCGCAGGGGCCGGAAGACGATCCCGTCGCGCCGGTACTGCGTCGCGGTGCTCTCCGGGGTGATGCCGACCGCCCGCCCGGTGGCGATCTCGGCCAACCAGTCGTCGATGTCGCGGGTGGGCTCCATGTCCGGACGCGCGTCCTCCGGCCACAGGTCCGCGGTGGTGGTCCCGGTGCGGCGGTCGAACAGCAGGACCCGGCCCGCCAGCTCCTCCAGGCGCAGGGAGCGGCGGCGCGCCCAGGGGTCGTCGGAGGCCATCGCGCAGTGCCGCCGCTCGTGCCCCACCACGGCGCTGTCGAAGCGTTTGCTGTCAAAGGGCGCCCGGACCACCGCCAGGTCGCACAGTCCCTCGGCCAGGCCCCCGGTGGGGGTGTTGGTGCGGATCAGGTGCAGGGCCACGTCCGGGTGCAGGTGGGACCAGCGGCGCTGGAACTCGGCCGTGTGGCGACCCACCGCCGACCACGCGTGCCCCACCCTCAGCCGGGTGTGGCCGGTGGTGGCCTCGCTCACGAGGTTGTCGGCCTCGGCCAGCAGGTGACGGGCTCGGGCCAGCACCTGGACCCCGGCGGTGGTGGGCGTGACGTTGCGGCTGGTGCGGTGCAGCAGACGCACGCCGAGGATGCCCTCCAACGCTGCGAGGGTCCGGGAGACCGCCGCCTGGGACACCCCGAGTTCGAGGGCGGCGTCGCTGAAGCTGCCGGTGTCCACGATCGCGACCAGGCAGCGCAGGTGGCGGAGTTCGAGATCCATGACTCCAGCGTATAGATGCTCAGTCGTATGCATTTTGCGTATGTGAAGCGCCGGTGGATGCTCGCGGTATGACGACTTCCACCGACACCGGACAGGGCGGGGACACGGCCGGGGGCAACGGCCCCGAAACGGGCGGGGGGCGATGGCGGGGCATGGCCGTGATGCTGACCGGCGGCGCCTCCAACCAGGTCGGCGCGGCCACTGCCGCCCTGGCCTTCCCGGTGATCGGGCCGGTCGGTGTGGTCGCGATCCGCCAGTGGGTGGCGGGCACCGTGCTGATGGCGGTGGGACGACCCCGGCTGCGCTCGTTCACCTGGCACCAGTGGTGGCCGGTGCTGGCGATGGCGGTGGTGTTCGGGTCCATGAACCTGACCCTGTACCTGGCCGTCGACCGCATCGGTCTGGGGCTCGCCGTCACCCTGGAGTTCCTCGGCCCCCTGGCGGTGGCCCTGGCCGCCACGCGCCGCTGGACCGACCTGGCCTGCGCGCTGGTGGCGGGCGGCGCGGTCGCGGTCCTCATGCGCCCGCAACCGTCCACCGACTACCTCGGGATCTCCCTGGCCCTGGTCGCGGCGGCCTGTTGGGCGGCGTACATCCTGCTCAACAGGACGGTGGGGCGGCGGCTGCCCGGAATCGAGGGGTCGGCCACCGCTGCGGGAATCTCCGCGCTCGTGTTCGTCCCCGTGGGGATCGTCGTCCTGCACCTGAATCCGCCCACGTTCACCGCCGTGCTGTGCGCGGCGGTGGCGGGAGTGCTCTCCTCGATGATCCCGTTCCTGGGTGACCTGTACGCGCTGCGCCGGGTCCCGGCCCGCTTCTTCGGCCTGTTCATGAGCGTGCACCCGGTGATGGCAGCCCTCGCGGGCTGGGTGGTGCTCGGGCAGGCCCTGGACTGGGTGGAGGGCGCGGCGATCCTGGCGATCGTGGCCGCCAACGCGGTCAGCGCGGGAACGGTCACCCGGAGTGCGCGGCCCGGCCACGAAGGAACTCCAGAACGGGTCCGGTCTGGCTCGTGAGGGCGTGACCGACCCCCGGAAGCACCCGCACGTGAGCGTGCGGAACGCACGCGCGCACCCGCCGGGCGGTCTCCGAGGAGTCGAACATCCGGTCGCGGTCGCCCACGGTGACCTGGAGCGGGAGGTCCAGCGCGCGCAGGGCGGAGTCGGTGAGGACCGGCAGGGCCTCGGTGCGCGGGCGGAACCGGGTGAAGACCGCCATGACCTCCTCAAGCACCGCCTCGTTCCCGGAGCGGTCGAGCCCCACCAGGTACCTGACGGAGCACTTCCGGGCGCGCGACCCGAAGAGCATCAGCAGCCCCGCCGCGAGGATGCTCCACCGGCGCTGTGTGCCCAGGCCTCCGGGGCATCCCAGGGCGAGGCGGGTGACCCGTCCGGGGCGGCGGACCGCGTAGTCCAGGGCCGTCCATCCCCCCAGGGACATGCCGACCATCGCGGCCGCCTGCACGTCGAGCCCGGCCAGAACGTCGTCCAGCCACAGCGCGCTGGCCTCCGTGGCCAGGTCAGGGCGGGAGGGCGCGCTCAGCCCGGGTTCGCCGACAAGATCCACCGAGTACACGCGGAAGTGCTCGGACCACGCGGGCAGGTCCCCGTACCAGTGACTGCCGTTGGCCCCGGAACCGTGCAGCAGGACCAGCGGCGGGGCCTGTTCGGGGCCGCAGGCGAGCACGAAGGTCTCGCCCTCGCGGGTGGGCACTCGCAGTCGCTGGGTCGGCACCGGAGCGTTGTCCAGGGTCCGGCCGTAACGCTGTCGGAGCCATTGCCCCTCGGCCTCGGTGCGGTAGATCGCACTCATGACTTCCTCCCTTAAGTTCCCTAAAATACCCCAAACATCCGCATGTCAGGGAATAATAAGGAACACAGGGGAGGTTCGAGCGCCAAGTTGACCTGAACTATTGTTGAGGTTCTACGGTTCGGGGGTAGCCAACGACACGGACCGGTGGATGACCCCATGAGTATGGAAATGACCGCGTGGAACTCGATCTACCACGCGATGCACGCCCACGAGGATCAACGCCCCTTCTCCCTGCCGGTCCTGCGCAGGATCGCCGCCTTCGCCCGCCCGCACTCACGCCCCTTGACCTGGTTCCTCGCGCTCAGCGTCATCGTGGCCGCTTTGGCGGTTGCGTCCCCGCTCCTGGCCGGTGAGGTCGTCAACGAGATCGTGGACGGATCGCCCCTCAGGCCGGTCCTCCTGCTGGCCGGACTCATCGCCCTGGTCGCGATCGCCGAGGCCGTCCTCGCCCTGATCGTGCGGTGGCTCTCCTCCCGGGTCGGCGAGGGGCTCATCCTGGACCTGCGCACCACCGTCTACGACCACGTCCAGCGCATGCCGGTCGCCTTCTTCACCCGCACCCGCACCGGCGCACTGGTCAGCCGGCTCAACAACGACGTCATCGGTGCCCAACGCGCCTTCAGCGACGTCCTGTCCGGCGTGATCAGCAACTTCGTCACCCTCGTCCTCGCGCTGGTCGTCATGGTGACCCTCTCCTGGCAGATCACGCTGCTCTCGCTGGTGCTGCTGCCCGTCTTCGTCCTGCCGGCCCGCCGCATGGGCGCCCGCCTGGCCAGGATCGAACGCGAGCGCACCATCCACAACTCCGCCATGAGCACCCAGATGACCGAGCGCTTCTCCGCGCCCGGCGCCACCCTGGTCAAGCTCTTCGGCCGCCCCGGTGACGAGTCCGCCGAGTTCGCCCGCCGAGCCAGCCGGGTCCGCGACATCGGAGTGCGCACCGCCATGGTCCAGGAGGTCTTCTTCACCGCCCTGACCCTGGTCTCCGCGCTCGCCCTCGCACTGGTCTACGGCCTCGGCGGCTACTACGCGCTGCGCGGCCAACTCGACGCCGGAACGGTCGTCGCGATGGGCATGCTCCTCACCCGCCTGTACGCCCCGCTGACCGCCCTGGCCAGTGCCCGCGTGGAGATCATGAGCGCCCTGGTCAGCTTCAGCAGGGTGTTCGAGGTGCTCGACCTCGAACCCCTCGTCGACGAGAAGCCGGACGCGCGCACGGTCCCCGCCGGGCCGGTCTCGCTGGAGTTCGACGACGTCACCTTCGGCTACCCCACCGCCGACCGGGTCTCCCTGGCCTCCCTGGAGGAGGTCGCCACCCTGGACACCACCGACAACGGGTCGGTCCTGCACGGGGTGTCCTTCCGGGTCGAGCCCGGCCAGACGGTCGCCCTGGTCGGCTCCTCGGGGGCGGGCAAGTCCACCATCGCCCAGCTCACCCCGCGCCTGTACGACGTGGACGAGGGGTCCGTCCGTCTGGCCGGGACCGACGTCCGCGACCTCACGTTCGCGTCCGTGCGCGCCACGCTGGGCATGGTCACACAGGACGGACACCTGTTCCACGAGTCCATCCGAGCCAACCTCACCCTGGGATCCCCGGAGGCCACCGACGACCAGGTCTGGGACGCCCTGCGCCGCGCCCGCCTGGACACCCTGGTAGGCAGCCTGCCGGACGGGCTGGACACGGTGGTCGGCGAACGCGGCTACCGCTTCTCCGGAGGGGAACGCCAGCGGCTCACCATCGCACGCCTCCTGCTGACCGGGCCCGAGGTGGTCATCCTCGACGAGGCCACCTCCGCCCTGGACTCCACATCCGAGGCGGCCGTGCAGGCTGCTCTGGCCGAGGCCCTGGAGGGGCGGACCGCCCTGGTCATCGCCCACCGGCTGTCCACCATCCGAGCCGCCGACGAGATCCTGGTGATCGAGGCCGGAAGGATCCTGGAACGCGGAACCCACACCGAGCTGTTGGCCAGGGACGGCCGTTACGCCGAGCTGTACCGGACCCAGTTCTCCCACGGGGACACCGAACCGGTGGCGGCTGGCCAGGCCCCCTAGCGGTGTCACAGACCCCGTTCCCCGGTGGCGCCACACCGGGAACGGCCCATCCGTGGTCGGGGCCCGCTTGCGCGGACCCCGACTCCCCCTGCCACCTGACCGGAAGGGTCACCTCGCTGGGAGAGGCACGCCCGTCAGCTCGTTTCCGACCGGGACGGGTGAGGGTCGGGGACACACCACGTGTCCCCGCCCCTTCCGATGGTCAGCCCCGTGTGTCCGGTCCGGGCCCGGTCAGGCGGCGCGGGGCGCGCAGACGCCAGGCCTCGTCCAGCAGCTCGGACAGCTCCGTGGTCTCGACCAGGCCCAGGCGCACCAGCACGCTGGCGTGCCCTTGGTAGTGGTCGGTGGTGAAGAACCGCTCCGGGCCGGCGTCCCTCAGTTCCTGACCGTGCTCGGCGCTGGCCAACCACAGGACCAGGACGTCGGGCATGTCGTGCAGGCGGGCGAAGATCCTGCCCGAGGCATAGAAGGCGGGCCTGCCGTAGCAGGGGCGTTCGGTCACCTCCGGCAGTGCCAGCGCGATCCGCCGGACGTCGTCCTCGCCGCTCACGTGTGCTCCTTCCTGACTGGGGCGTCAGATCTCCTTGATGACCCGTGCCGGGTTGCCGACCGCCACCACGTTGGCGGGCAGGTCCTTGGAGACCACCGCCCCCGCTCCCACCACGGTGTTCTCACCGATGGTCACACCCGGGCAGACGATGACCCCGCCGCCCAGCCACACGTTGTCGCCGATGGTGATGGGCGCGGCCGCCTCCCACTTGGCTCGGCGCAGCTCGGGGTCAAGGGGATGCGTGGGGGTGAGCAGCTGGACGCCCGGGCCGATCAGCACGTCCGCGCCGATCGTGATGGGGGCGACGTCGAGCATGACCGCGTCGAAGTTGACGAACGAGCGCGGACCGATGGTGATCCGGTACCCCAGGTCCACCCGCAGCGGCGGGCGGACCTCGCTCCCCTCTCCCAGCTCACCGACGAGGTCGGTCAGGGCCTTGCGCCGGCCCTCCACGTCGTCGGCCGCACTGTTGTTGAAGGCCTCGGAGCGCAGCCGGGCCTGGGCCACGTCCGCGTCGATCTCGGGGTCGTCGGCGAGATAGAGCTCGCCGGCCAGCATGCGTTCCTTCTGAGTGCCCACGGGGGTCCTTCCTTCGGGAGTCCTGGCCCGACCCTAACCCCGGGGTCCCGTCGCACACCTCGACTCAGAGGATCCGCCGGGCCCCCGGGAGGGACCGCACGGCGGCGGCCACCATCCAGCACAGCGGCACGGCCAGGGCGGCCATCCCGGCGAACTTGGCGAGGGCGCTGGCCTCCCACCCGCTCAGCGCCAGTCCGAGCGCGACCAGCACGAGGGCGTGCAGCACGTAGACCGCGAAGGCGTTGTCGGAGAGGAAGCCCAGAAAGCGGTTGCTCCGGTTGAACAGCCTCCGGAAGAGCACCAGCAGCGTCACCATCACGCCCGTGGCGAAGAGGGTCTCCGCCAGGAGTTGGGCGAGCACCTGCCAGCTACCCGGGGTCAGGGAGTCCACACCCAGGACCGCGACGGCCGTCCCCAGGGCGAGCAGACCCGCGACCGCCATGGTCGCCCCGCCCCACCCCGCCGAGTTCGGCAGTCGCATGAGCCAGTTGCGCCGGTACGCGAACACACCCACGCTGAACAGGGCCGCGTACTGGGGCAGGTAGCCGGGGCTGGGCAGCCCCACGACCGGCCAGTACGGCGCGGGGAAGGCGAACCGCCACACGAAGGTGACCACCGCCAGCCCCACCGCGAACAGCACGACCGGAACGAACCAGCGCAGCGGCTCGGAGTCGGCGGGTCGCGACACGTCCCTGTCCGCACCAGCGGGGGCGCGGCGCTCACGCAGGCCCCGGACCACCACGTAGACCAGGCTCATCACCAACAGGACCTCCACGAACCACATGGGTCCCGGGTCGATCCCGAACACGTAGAGCATCCAGTACGACAGCTCCGGGTCGGCGGCCAGCATGCCCGCGTGCGCGGGGGCCATGGCCAGGGGGCGCAGCAACAGCAGGAACAGCAGCAGTGGCACGCCCAGGCGGACCAGGCGTTCGCGGACGAAGGGGCGCCGTCCCCGGCGGTCCGCCGCCCCCGGGACGAAGTACCCGGCCAGCAGGAAGAACAGGCCCATGAAGAAGGTCTGGTTGAGGATCACGAACAGGTCCAACAGGCCGCCGGTGGGGTCCTGGGCGGGTTCGGTGTAGAACCACAGCGGGATGTTGCCGTAGGTGATGGCCACGTGGTGCAGGACCACCAGCACCGTCAGGAAGACGCGCAGGTTGTCGACGAAGAACAGGCGGGCCGTGGTGGCTGGTGGTCGGGTCGTGGCGGTCGTGGATGTTCGCGGTGTCATGGTGCCCTCTGTCCGGGTTGGGTGATCCCTGGGGCAGTCAGTCGGCTCGGGTGGCGCGGACCAGGAGTTCTCCCAGTTCGTCGGCGTGCGCGAGCAGGTCGTGGTCGGGGTGGACGCGCCAGTACTCGAACATCGCGTCGATGGACGACTGCTGGCTGACCGCCATCACGCGCACGTCGAAGTCGCGGAACTCACCGCTCTCCTGCCCGTGGCGGTAGAACGCCTCGAGGCCCTGGTAGAGCGGCTCGGCCTTGCGCCCTCCGAACCGGGAGCCGCCGTCGGCGTCGCGTGCGTGGATGAAGATCTGGGCGAGCGCGGCCATGCGGTCACGGTGTTCCAGCGCGTACTCGGCCACGCCGCGCACGTGGGCGCGCAACATCGCCTCGGCGTCGGACTGCGCCATGACCCGGGCGGCGACCGTTTCGGCGATCTCGGTGTAGACGCCCGTCACCACCTGGTCCATCAGCTCGTCCTTGCCGTCGAAGTGGTAGGAGATCACGCCCTTGCTGATCCCCGCGGTCCGGGCGATCCGAGCGAGGGGGGCGTTGGGATAGCCCGCCTCGGCGATGGTCGCCACCGCCGCCTCGATGATCTGCGCCCTGCGGGCCTCCTCGATGAAGGACCGCTTCTGCCCGTCTGGATAATTTTCTGACTGCATGGCCAGAATCCTATACGCGGGGCCAGGAATCCATGGGGGATGGCCCTGAACACCCCCCGAGCCGGACCCTGAGGGCTCTCGGTCCCCTCAGTCGTCGACCAGGCAGAACTCGTTTCCCTCTGGGTCGGCCAACACCACCAGGTCGGGGAGACGAGCCAGCACGGAGGCGCCCAGGGAGAGCAGGCGTTCGAGCTCGACACCGTCCCCGACCAGGTCCACGTGCACACGGTTCTTGGCCGCCCGGGGCTCGGGGACCCTCTGGAAGAAGAAGGACGGGCTTCCCGACGGGCCCTCCACCAGAACCAGGGGGTCGTCCTCGGGGTCGAGCACGCCCTCCGAACGGAGTCGGGCCAGCTCCCCCTCGTCGTAGGGCCACGGCGTACCCGTCCATAGCCGCGGCCCACAACCGGGCCAGCGAGGCGGGGTGACCGCAGTCCAGGACGATGTCGCGCATGAGTGCCATGGGCGCACCCCAGGCACGCGCGCACCGGGCCGCCTCGGGGTTATCTGCGCCCCACCGTTGTCGCCACCCGCACTGATCGGGCACGGCGGCCACGGCGGGTGCACAATGACCCCATGTCCACATCCGCACGGGGGTCGCTGCCGCCCTTGGTCGCCGCCGTGTCCGCCGGTGGGGCACTGGGCGCACTGTCCCGGCACGCCCTGGACGTGCTCTGTCCGCCCGCGGCCTCCGGGGTCTCCTGGACGATCCTGGCGATCAATGTCACCGGCAGCCTGCTGATCGGCCTGCTCATGGAGCTGATCGTGCACCGCTGGCCCGGGAACCACCTCGTCCGTCCCTTCTGGGGGGTGGGGTTCCTCGGCGGCTACACCACCTTCTCCGCCTACGCCACCGACGTGGTGACCGCCCTGGAGCGGGGCGCGCCACAGGTCGCGCTGACCTACCTCCTCCTCACGGTCGCCGGGGCACTCACGGCGGCTTGGGCGGCGTCCTCGTTGGCCCACCGGTTCCTCACACACGGAGGAGGGCGCAACCCGTGAGCGAGCTGCTGGTCGTTCTGGGCGCGGCCGTGGGAGCTCCCGTGCGCTTCCTCGTGGACCTGGAACTCAGACGACGGTTCGGTGAGGGCTTCCCCTGGGGAACCCTGGTGGTGAACGTGGCTGGCAGCCTGGTCCTGGGGGCGCTGCTGGCCCTCCCTCTGTCCCCCGAGCCGATGTCTCTGCTGGGCGTGGGGGTGTGCGGGGCGCTGACCACCTACTCCACGTTCGCGTACGAGACGGTCCAGCTCTGCCGAACCGGCTCCCGAGGGCGCGCCCTTGTGAACGTGCTGGCCCACCTGGGCCTGGGCGTGGGTGCTGCGTGGGCGGGTCTGACCGTGGTCGGGGCACTGCTGGGCTGAGCCGATCGTCCCGCTACTGTGGCCGACATGCCCTCGCTGACACCCGTGACCACCTGGTTGGACCGCCTCAACCAGCGGCATCCGTGGAGCCACAACGACCGCCTCGCCCCCTGGGTGGTGCGCCGGGTGGCGGCCAGCGGGGCGCGCGACGTCCTGGACGTGGGGTGCGGCACCGGCAACCTGGTGGCCCGCCTGCACCGACGCGTCGGCGAGGTCTCGGGACTCGAACCCGATCCGGCCAGCGCCGCCCGCGCCCGGGCCCGTTTCGCGGACGTCCCCGGGGTGACCGTCACCGAGGCCGGCTTCGCGGAGCGCGATCCCGACCGCCGCTGGGACGCCGTCACCCTGGTGGCCGTCCTGCACCACATGCCGCTGGAGGCGACGCTGCGTGAGCTGCGCGCCGCCCTGTCCCCCGGTGGACGGCTGGTGGTCGTGGGCTGCCACCGCGACGAGGGGTGGGCCGACCACCTCACCGCTCTGGTCTCCGTCGTGCTCAACCCACTGGTCGGTCTGGTCAGGCACCCGGCCGCCGTCACCGAACCACCCCCGCACATGAGAGCGCCCACCCTGGAACCGCAGTGGACCCTGGGCCGGATCCGCGCCGCGGTGGCCCAGGAGCTGCCCGGGGCCCGTGTACGCAGACGTCTGTTCTGGCGGCACACCCTCGTGTACGACCACCCCTCCTGATTTTTTGCTGTTCCCGCAACAAATCTTGCCGCACCGCCCGTGGTCGGGGCACCTTGGTGGTGGAGCGGGCCAACGGGCCCCCGCGAACCACCAAGGAGCACGAGCATGGACGCACAGTTCTGGGACGACAGGTACGGCAGCCGGGAACAGCTCTTCAGCGGCGACCCCAACGGCGTCCTCGTCGCCGAACTCGCCGACCTCCCACCCGGTCAGGCACTCGACGTGGGCTGCGGCGAGGGCGGCGACGCCCTCTGGCTGGCGCACAGGGGCTGGCTGGTCACCGGGGTCGACATCTCCGGTGTCGCCCTCGATCGTGCCGCCGCCGCGAGCGGCGAGGTCTCAGGCCGGGTCTCCTGGAAACGGGGAGACCTGACCACCACGCCTCCCCCTGCGGGCGCCTTCGACCTGGTGACCGTCCACTACTTCCCGCTCCCGCGCGAGCCCGAGCACACCGCCCTGCGCACCCTGCTCGCCTCCGTCGCCCCCGGCGGCACCCTCCTGTTCGTCGGTCACGACATTGCGCCCCTGCCCGAGCGACTGGCGGACGGCCACGCTCCCGGCGACTACTACCAGCCCGCGG
The DNA here is from genome assembly GCF_001083815.1 of Nocardiopsis sp. SBT366. Lineage (NCBI taxonomy): Bacteria > Bacillati > Actinomycetota > Actinomycetes > Streptosporangiales > Nocardiopsidaceae > Nocardiopsis > Nocardiopsis sp. SBT366. Next base: position 22,692 of record NZ_LAVM01000072.1, read on the forward strand.
AGGTGGCCGCGCTCCTGGACACCGACTGGACCGTCACCGTCAACGAGACCCGAGCCCGGGTGGCCCCCGCGCCCGAGGGGTCGCACCACACCCACGACACCGTCCTGCGCGCCCAGCGCACCCACTCCTGAGCTGGGCTGGTGACACCGTGCCGACCGGAGTAGCGTGGGAAACGGCGCGGTCCCGCGCCCAACCTCCGGCCCCGGCGCCCACGCTGTCGGCACCGCGGAGGTGAAGGGGCCCTGGAGTCCTCGGGGCGCCGGTCTGACGCACAGCCCTTCCGGAGGGCGACGGGTGCGTGGGTTGCGCCGTGTGCCACCGAGGAGCAGTCATGACCAGTCAGGAGCCCCTCAAGCAGAACGTGCGCGCTCGCATGGCCACGACCGGTGAGAGCCACACGGCCGCCCGGGCGCACCTGACCTCCGATCCCGCCAGCGACGCCGCGTCGGGGACGGGCGCCGCCACCATCCGCGACCGCGTCTCCGGCGCGAAGGTGGCCGACGCCACCGGCCGGGACTACGAGGCCTGGTTCGCCCTGCTGGACGCCTGGGGCGCCACCCCACGCACCCACACCGAGATCGCCGCGTGGCTGGTCGAGGAGCAGGGTGTGCCCGACTGGTGGGCGCAGACCGTCACCGTGGCCTACGAGCAGGAGCGCGGTCTGCGCGTGCCCGGCCAGAAGAAGGACGGCTTCGCCTCCAGCGCCAGCAAGACCGTGAACGTACCGGTCGAGCGGCTGTTCGAGGCTTTCGCCGACCCCGGCCTGCGCGCTCGCTGGCTGCCGGTCGAGGCGACCGAACGCACTGCGAAACCGGGCAGGCGCTTCACCGCCGACCTGCCCGAGGGCACCCGCATCGCCGTCACCTTCCAGGCCAAGGGCGACGCCAGGTCCTCGGCGGGGGTCGAGCACACCCGCTTCGGCAGCGCCGAGCGCGCAGCCGAGTGGAAGGCCCACTGGCGTACATGGCTGGCCGACCTCAAGAGAATCATGGAGGCGCAGGGCGAGTTTTCTGGTTGATCCTTCCACCCGTCGCCCGCCACCACCCTCAACGGACGCCTGCGGCGCGGTGCCCTCGCGTCACCACCAGGCCGCCTCTCGCCGCGCCGATGCAGCTCGGACAACCAACCCGGGCGGCCTCTGCTGTGCGACACCGCGGAGCTTGCGTAGCGGTGCACAGTAGCGGCACCTTCGCTCCACCACTTGCGAGAGATGGCCTGTGACGGCCGCTCGCGTCGGTGGCGCTTCGCCGCCACCGACGAGAGCAACCAAGAAGACGCCCTAGACCCACACGTAGTCGTCGTCGGTGACGGCGGGCAGCGCCGCGTCGGCGACGACCGCGTGGGGACTGGGCAGGGCCGCCAGTGCCGCGCCGATCAGCGGGAAGATCGGCAGGTCAGCGGTGTCCCGATGGTCGATCCACTCCACGACACCGATCTCGTGTCCGCCGTCGGGCTGCTCGTCGTACTCCTCCACGGCCAGCACCTCGCGTACCTCGGGCGCCACGTGCAGGCGGTGGATCAGGTGCAGCTTGCGTGGCGGTGGCGTGGGGCCGGGGCGGCTGACGCGCTGGTCGACCACCCACAGCAGTTCCGGTGCGGTGGCCTGGTGGGGGCTCAGGTCCAGTTCCTCGGCCAGTTCGCGCCGGAGCGCGGCCGTGAGGTCCTCGCCCGGCTCGACGTTGCCGCCCGGCGGTGTGTAGTGGACTGACCCGGGCCGGTCACGCCGGATCAGGGCCACCTCGCTACCGCAGAACACCAGCGCTCCCACACGGATCTTGACGCGGGAGAACGGCACGGGCTCGGTGGTGGGTGAAGTCGTCATGGAGGCCAGTATCGCGTGGGGCGCCGGGTCCGACCGGGTGGAGCGTGGGCCGGGCGACGTCGCCCGTCTCGGGCCGGTCCGAGACGGTTCCGAGTCTGCGGGGTCCACGGTCGACTCGGGCCTGTGTGCCCCTGGCTCCTCGTCTCGGTGGCGGTCGGACACAAGGAGGGCCGGAGACCGTACCACGGGCCGTCACCCCGCCGTGGCCCCACCCGAAAACCAGCCGTGAGCAGGGGGAACAGTTTCCCGGTGCTCGCGGTGGGTACATGGGGCGGACACGCTCTCATCAATCCCCACAACGGTGACTCGAGGGACTTTCCGAACTGGAGTCCGCTGTCCGAGCCGACCGTGCGAAACACACCCCCAAGAGGGCGCCGAGACCGCTGGGTGTGCCCAGCCACGCGGAAGGTTGTGGGAAAGGTGGATGAGAACACTCCAAGGACCGAGGGGAACACACGCGAGGACGCTTGGAACCCCTCGAAGGACCTCGCCTCGGAGGGCGTGGGCGCGGAAGCCGTTCCGGAGCCCCGCCGCGAGTCCGGCGGCCGCGTCGAGGGTAACGGTGAACCGGACGTCCTCCTTGAGGTCCCGAACCTGAAGGTCGACGAGATCGAACTCGAGGTCAACAACCTGGTGGCCTCCGTGTCGCTCCAGGCCGAGGTGCTGGACCTGCTCAAGCTGAAGGTGGGAGCGGACGTCGGACTCGGTCGCGTCCACCTGAACATCAAGGGCGTCGAGGCCGAGGCCCTGCTCAAGGTCAGACTCGACAACGTACGGGAGATCATCGGACGGGTCCTCAAGACCATCGACGAGAACCCGCAGGTGTTGGAACACGTGGCCCGGGGTGTGGAATCCAGCCTCGAAGAGGTGGGCAGCGGTGCAGGACAGGCTGTGGGAGCTCTGGGCGAGGGCGCCGGTGAAGCGGTCGAGGACGTTGGTTCGGGCGCTGGCAGCGCGGTGAAGGACGTCGGCTCAGGCGCCGGTGGCGCCGTGAGAGACGTCGGTTCGGGCGCTGGCGGAGCCGTGAAGGACGTTGGTTCGGGTGCCGGGAGCGCGGTGGAGGACGTCGGATCGGACGCTGGCAGTGCGGTGGGAGACGTCGGTAAGGTCGCCGGAGAGGCGGCCAAGGGCGTCGGTTCGAGTGCTGGCAGCGCCGTCGACGACGTCGGCCAGGTTGCCGGAGAAGCGACGGAGGTCGCCGGAGAGACGACCGAGGGCGTCGCTTCAAGCGCTGGCAGCGCCGTCAAGGAGGCCGCCGCGGGCGACGGGGATGCTCCGCAGGACGACGCATCCGGGACCGAGAACGCGGAGGACGCTCCGCAAGGCGACGGGGATGCTCCGCAGGACGACGCATCCGAAACCGAGAACGCGGAGGACGCTCCGCAGGACGACGGATCCGACACCGACGCTCCGCAGGACGCCGCCCCGGGCGACGGGGATGCTCCGCAGGACGACGCATCCGAAACCGAGAACGCGGAGGACGCTCCGCAAGGCGACGGATCCGAGACCGAGGCTCCGCAGGACGTCGATTCGGACATCGAGGACGAGGCACCCGACGATCCCTCGGGAGCCGAGGACGCGGACGACTCCGAGGCCCCGGCTGAGGATGAGGATGACGGCTCGATCCCCGAGGACGCGGTGCAATCCGTGGAAGCCGCCGCGAAGAGGGCGGAGGACGCCGCGAAGAGCGCCGGGGAGGCAGCGAGGAGCGCCGCGAACGTGTTGCGCAGTGCGGCGAAGTGGGCCGGTAACACGGTGAAGCGCAGCGGCGGCGGGGCCGACCAGTGAATCGGGGGTGAGAACCATCGGAGCCCGGAAGGAAACCGAGTACGACGTGGAGATCAGCGCGTCCGTGACCGCGGACGAACTGACCTTCCACGAGGCACCTGAGGTCGGATCCCAGCACCGGGGAAGCCCGCGGGCGGAGGGTACCTCCGGCAGCGACCGGTCGGGGCTTCCCAAGCCCGTCGAGACCGGGACCGTCTACGAGGACGTCCGCGTCGACTACCGGCTCGCGAGCCGGGTTCGGCCGCTCAAGGACGAACCCGAGGACGACGCCGAGGAGGAGTGACCAGTACCGCACACCGGTTCGCGGTGTGCGGCCACGGTGCCTGCTCAGGGTGGCGGCCCCGCTCTTGCGGAGCGGGGCCGTCGGAGTCTCAGTCCAGGACCGCGTAGGCCTCCAGCTCGACGAGGACGTCGGGCTCCCAGAGGTAGTCCACGCCGATCAGCGAGACGGGCGGAAGCGGGGTCGGCAGATTCAGCTCCTCGGTCACGTTCTCGATGCCCTTCATGAAGGCCTCGGCCTTGTTCGGCTTCCAGTCGACGGCGAAGAAGCGCAGGCGTACGACGTCGGAGAAGCTCGCTCCCGCACCGGCCAGGCCACGTGCGACGTGGCGCAGCACCACCTCGACCTGGCCGGTGAGGTCACCGGGGGCCAGGTGGTTGGCCTCGCCGTCGCGGGCGATCTGACCGGCCACGTGCACATGGCGGCTGCCGGTACCGATCGAGACGTGGTGGTAGGGAACGGGCTGGAACAGGCCTTCGGGGCTGAGCAGCTGCACGGTCATGGGAGGTTCCTCGAGTTGATGTTTTGCAGGTATCCCATGTCTACTAGGTGGCCAAAGGGAACCTCAACGAGACCAGGTATCATGCCGGAAACCACGCCCGCCCAGCCCGTCCCCCAGATCACCGCCGAGCACCGCGAACTGCTCGACCAGATGCTCGACAAGTGGTCGCTCCAGGTGCTGGACAGCCTGTGCGAACAGCCCCTGCGCTTCAACGGACTGCGCCGGGCGATCCCCGTCATCACCCAGAAGTCCCTCACGGCGACCCTGCGCCGACTGGAACGCAACGGAATGGTGGACCGGGTCATCGTGAGCACACGGCCGCTCGCCGTTGAGTACCGCATCTCGACACTGGGCAGGACGCTCCAGGACCTCGTCGACGCGCTCCTGCGCTGGACCACCGAGACCATGCCGGACGTCGAGCGCGCCCGGGAGAGGTTCGACGAACTGCCCTGAGGCGGAGCGGGCGGTCCATCACGCGCGGGCCCACGTGGTCGCGCCGGTGGCGAAAGCCCCGGGAGGACACCCACCACCTCGAATCGGAGTGGCTCGCAGCGGCCGGACCGTATCGCCGAGACGAATCGGTCGAAGAACGGCCGGGTGGCGGTCCAGCCGGGGCCTTCCTGGGCCTCTCTCCTCAGCGTCCGGGCAGCTGCCGCCCCCAGGAGCCGGGCGCCCGTGGTTCTCCGGGGCGCCGGGATCAGTCCAGGTTGAGCCAGATGGCCACGGCGTCCCGGTCTCCCTGGTTGGAGATGCGGTGCGGGGTGGTGGAGGGGTAGGTGATCGAGTCGCCCGGCCGCAGTTCGTAGGAGTCGAACCCGACGTCCACGGTGAGCACGCCACTGACGACGTTGCCGATCTCGTGGCCCCGGTGTCGCACGTACTCGGCGTTCTGGCTGGAGTAGGAACCCGGCGGGTACACGGACTCGAAGTAGTTCATGCCGGGGACCGGGCCCGGGGTCAGTCGGCGGTATCGCACCCCGTGGCCGAGTTCGAGGGTGGCCGCCTCCTCCCGCCGGGTCACCGCGACGCGGCCCACGGCGGCGTCGCCGGGTTCCCAGCGCGGACCGGGCGCCTCCCCCATGGGGGTGGTGTAGGCGTCGGGCGCGGCCGGCGCGCTCACCTCGGGGCCGAACACCGCGGCCATGGGCACGTTCAGCTCGCCCATGATCTGGTACAGCCGGGTCACCGAGGGACGCATCTTGCCGCGTTCGATCTGGGAGAGCGCGCTCGCGCTGATCTCCAGTCGTCCGGACAGCTCACGCAGGGACAGGCCGCGCGCGGTCCGTAGCTCGCGGATGCGTTCGCCGATCCTTCGTTCGTCGAACCGTGGGGGCGCGGGGTTCTCGGTGAAGTCAGCCATGGCGTGTTAAGTATAGATGCCGGTCTTGTGAAGTCATTGCTTTAAGAGGTATTGAAGTAATAGCTTCAAATGTGGGCGGGGTCACCCCCGCACGGCTCACGAAGGGACCGCATGCGCCTCCTGATCGTCAACGTCAACACCTCGACGGCCATCACCCGTGCCCTGGCCGAACAGGCCCGCGCCGTCGCCCGCCCCGGTACGGAGGTCGAGGCGCTCACCCCGCGCTTTGGCCCCGAGTCGGTGGAGGGCAACTTCGAGAGCCACCTGGCGGCCGTCGCCGTCATGGACCGTGTCATGACCTACGACCGCCCCTACGACGCCGTCATCCAGGCGGGCTTCGGCGACCACGGCAAGGAGGGCCTCCAGGAACTCTGCCCCACCCCGGTCATCGACATCACCGAGGCCGCCGCCCACACCGCCTGCCTGCTCGGCCACCGCTACTCCGTGGTCACCAGCCTGGACCGCACCGTGCCCATGATCCGAGACCGCCTCGCCCTGGCCGGACTCCACACCCGCTGCGCCTCGGTACGGGCCAGCGGCCTGGGCGTGCTCGAACTGGAGCGCGACCCCGCCGCCGCGGCGCGCGCCGTCGCCCACCAGGCCCGAGCCGCCGTCGAACAGGACGGCGCCGAGGTGATCGTCCTCGGCTGCGGCGGCATGGCCGGAATGGAACTCACCCCCGAGGCCACCGCGGGCGCCCCCGTCGTGGACGGCCTGACCAGCGCCGTCGCCCTGGCCGAGTCCCTGGTGACCCTCGGCCTGACCACCAGCCGGGTGCGCAGCTTCGCCGCGCCCCGCCCCAAGACCGTCACCCACTGGCCGCTGAGCCCCGCGCTCGGAGGTCCCCACCACCCCTGACCCCTCCCGGAGGAGCACAGGCTCATGGA